>JAHJAQ010000131.1 GCA_018813975.1 Microcaldota archaeon | reverse complement strand
GTTTTTGAAAAAAGTAAATGATTCTTTGCCTGAAAGCATGGAACTCGAAATAGACGGTTTTTACAAGCGCGGAATTTTTGTAACCAAAAAAGAAGGAACAGGAGGTGCCGCGAAAAAACGATACGCACTAATCGATTACAAAGACCAATTAAAAATCGTGGGATTTGAGTACGTGCGAAGAGACTGGAGTTCAATTGCCAAAGAAACTCAAAAAAAAGTAATCGAAGCGGTTTTGAAAGAAGGAAACCCCGAAAAAGCCGTTCAAATAACGCAAAAAGCCATTAAAGCATTGCTCACTGGAACAGTTCCCAAAAAACAATTAGTGGTTTTAACCCAAATCCAACGCCCATTAGACAAGTATGAAATAACGGGACCCCCTGTAGAAGCCAGTAAAAAAGCCATTGCACGCGGCAAACAATTAGGAGTGGGAAGCGTAATTGGATATATTATAACAAAAAACGGAAAAAGCATTTCCGATAAAGCCGAATTAGAGGAATTTGTAAAAGAAGGAAACTATGACGCAGATTATTATATCGGCCACCAAGTGCTTCCAGCAGTAATCAAAATACTCCAAGAACTAGGGTACAGCAAACAAGATCTTATTCATGGCGGCAAACAAAGCAACTTGTTTTCTTTCAAATAAGCAGCTTTTTTTCAAAAAGCTGGCAAACAGTCTTTTTAGAAAAACCCGATTCGAGCAAAGCTCGAATGGGCCCTTTTGAAGCAACGCTTCAAAACGGGGGGCGAGCGAAAAAATATTATCCGGAATTCGAAGAATCCCCACATATCTCGACACTCCCGCTCGAAAGCGGGAAAAAAAAGCTATCGCATTCTAAGAAAAAAAATATACACGTTTTTAAACCGTTTTATAGCCAATCCTTAAAGTGAAGGTCATGGAAAAAGAGATTCGCGAAAACTATGAAAAAGCCGGCAACATATGGCAATTAGCAGCCCAAAAAGCCCGCAAAAGCCTTTCCCCGGGCATTAAATTACTCGAATTAGCGGAAAGCATTGAAGGATTTATTCTAGCCCGGCTAAAAGAAGAAACACTAGAAGGAGGCCTTGCTTTTCCAGTGAACCTTTCCCTTAATCATGTGGCAGCGCATTCCACTCCAAGTATTGGAGATGAAACAGAACTGGAAGAAAAAGACTTGTTAAAAGTGGATATTGGGGTGCATGTAGAAGGCTATATTGCCGATGGTGCTTTTTCGTATAATGCTTCTAATGAATGGGCAAAAATGATTGAAGCCAATGAAAAAGCCTTAACAGAAGCACTAGCCATACTCAAACCAGGAATGGAAATAAAAAAAATTGGGGAAACCATTCAAGCGATTGCAGAAAAAGAAGGCTATAAGCCAATCGAAAATCTTACGGGACACGGATTGAAAAAATTTGTACAACACGCTTCTCCTAATATTCCCAATGTACGAAATTCCAGTAAGCAAAAGATAGAGGACGAAATGGCATTTGCGATTGAACCATTCTTTACAAACGGAAGGGGATCGGTAGCGGACGGAAGCCAAATTTAAATCTTTTCGTTGGAAGAACCCAAACCAGTCCGCGAACCAAACGCCCGAAAAATACTGGAAATCATTGCTGAAAAGTTTGAAACCCTTCCATTTGCAGAACGACAACTTGCTAAAGAAACAACACTATCAGATTTTCAGCGCAAAGTAGGGTTAAGAGAACTAACTCGAAACAAAATATTACATCCATATCCTTTCTTACAAGAACAAAAAGAAGCAGTTGTTTCCCAAGCTGAAAAAACCGTTATTGTTGACGGAGAAGAAATAATCATAATTAACCAGTAACAAGAAATAATACTATTGGGGATTTGAACAAAGTGAAAATCCCCACGTATTTCGGCACCGCCGGTCGAAAACGGCGACCCCGTAGTATAGCAGCCTTTTTAAGAAAAAGGCTGGCGAAAAAAGGGAAAAGATTAAGTTTTCTTTTTCCCAGGTTTTTCTTTTACAAAAAGAAAAAGCTGACCCCGTAGTATAGCCTGGATAGTACGCGAGCTTGCGGAAGCCTCCCGTTTTGAAGCGTTGCTTCAAAAGGGCCCATTCGAGCTTTGCTCGAATCGGGTTTTTCAAAAGGCTTGCGAAAAACAGTCCTTCGGACATGCTTCGCAATTCTTTTGGAAGATAGGAAAAAGTTTTCTTTTTCCCAGGTTTTTCTTTGGCAAAGAAAAAGCTGCTGTAGTTAGCTTGTGACCCGGGTTCAAATCCCGGCGGGGTCATTATCTTCCCAGGAAATTTATATGATCAAAGTAATTTTTTTTGATTTGGGAAACACATACGCACAAGGAACTTGTGCACAGTTTGTTAATCGTTCTTACAAAGTCTTGGGAATTAACAAGACATTTTCTAGAAAAGAAGTCGTTTTCGATATTGCCTTTAATAAAGGAGAAATTGATATTGAAGAATTTTTTAAACGATTCTTTAACGTTCCCATTTCCCCAGAACAAATGCACCAATTAATTGAATTATGGAAAAACAATTGGAAACCAGCTCCAGAAATGCTCGAATTGGTGAACGCACTAAAGCAAAACTATCGATTAGGAATCATTTCAAATTCTGATGCCATTAATTCTCCAAATTATGCGCAAAAAGGATGGTATGCTCCTTTTGAAGTGCTCATTTTGTCCCATGAATTAGGCTTGTTAAAGCCCGATTTGAAAATCTATGAAATTGCCTTGGAAAAAATGCATGCCGAGGCCGAAGAGTGCTTGTTTATTGATGATCAAGAAGACTGTTTGAAAACAGCGCGAGAATTGGGCATGAAAACCATTCTATATCGTTCTATTGACCAGCTCAAAAAAGACTTGAAAAAACAAAGCATTCAATTCTAAAAAAAGAACCATTAAATATCGCTTTCTAGCTTATTCTAGCGTATGATCGCAAAACCAATTCTCATTTTTATGGCACTATCCCTAGTAGGAGTGTTACTAGCCAGCTTTTTTTTGAACTTATCCGGCCTAACCACGCTGGATTTGTTATCTTTTTCGATTAGTGACAAGATTAGCAAAATGACTTCTATTGGATTTATTGGATTCTTAATTGTATTGCCTTTTGTAGGAGGATTGATTAGTGCTACTCCAAAAATTTTAAAACGAAGCGAAGCCATCAAAGCCATTTTAGTAGGAAGTATTATTGGTGCGGTTATTGGTGGAATTGTTTTTTCCAATCTTGCAGGCTTTATGTGGCCGGGCATTTTCTTTTTGATTGGTGCATTACTCGCGATTCACTTGGTATACATGAAACAAAAAGAAATAAAAGAATGGGTTGGGCCAAGACTTGGATTTGCAAGTGTGCAAAGACAAATGATGCTGGTTGCACTTGGACTAGCGCTTTGGGGCATGATCACTATTATTCCACAACAAGAAACGTTCACTCAAAACTTTGAAAACAGTTTATTACACATGACCCTGCCTGTTGGAGAACAATCCTTGAGTGCAAACGATACCTTGATTGAATCTATG
>JAHJAQ010000130.1 GCA_018813975.1 Microcaldota archaeon | reverse complement strand
GGTTTTGGGGTTGGAGAGAAAAACGAATCTCCAAACAACTTGCAAAAAAACAAAGAAAACTTTCCACTGCCCAGGCCAAACAAGCAAGAATAACCCAAAGAATCGGGGCAAAATTTGATTATAAGCTGGCTAAAAAACAAAAAAAATCAGACCTTGCCCAAGTTCACCTAGACTTTTCTCTAAGCAAAATGGCAAGGCACTTAGAACGCTATAAAAAAATTGTTGACTTAAAAGCCAGCCGACTTGAATTATTAAACCAAGGAATGCCTGCTGGAAACCAATTGCCAGCAAACCAGTTTGCTGAACTGCGAAATAAAATAACAGAGCATGTTCAAAACACCGGCGGAAAAACAGGCGCGTTCAGATTATTAGAAATAGAACACGGCATAGAACAGATAAGGCAGTTATTGTTACGCAACCAGTTTGCACCCGCCCAAACACGCATGGGAGAACTAATTGCATTCAACGAAAACGCACCATAAAAAAAGATTACATTTCATTTTTTCTTTTCTATTATTTGGGTGGCACGGCTTGTTTTAAACAGCGGAATATTTTGTCCATTCTTAAAAATCATTTTTTCAAAAGCCCCCAAAATTTTAACCATAACAATGAGTCAACCCACCCACAAAAAACCAGAGATAAATGAAACGAAACAAAAAAAAGGTTTTTCAGGGAGCTAGGAATTTTTTACAACAAACAAGGGTTTAAATGAAAAACGCGTTTCTACCAAACTAGGAAAGTCCAAAGCAGAAAGTACATGTACCTTTCCATAAAAGTCTACAACAGCCCCCTCTGTCAATAGATTTCCCGCGACATCGTTTTGAGTGGCAATATCCCAAGAATACACACAAGGACCCTCAAAAGCAACAAAATGATACAACGTGTTACCAGGAGAATGTTTATCATCAACCACTGTTATACTAGCAATTTCTAAGTCAGGTAAAAAAACAACAGATTGTCTTAGGCTTGCCAATTTTAGATAATCAATACCCCCATCCGATTTTACTACATCACTGCGCAAGTTTACACAAGATCGGGAAACGGCTTTTTGTTTTACTTGTTCTAACGAAAGCTCTTCTTTAGCCAGTGGTAAAGTTGCAGGCGGCTTTGCGGGCAATTCGGTTTTTCCCAACGTTATTGGTGTTTCTTTTTCTCCAGCAACAGCTTTTTTGAAACCCACTATTTTAAACCGGGTGTTCGCGCCTTTTAATAATTCAACAGCAGTCGGCAACGGATTAACACACAATCCCGCAATTGCTCCTGCGGTTTGAACCGTGCCAACCAAGTACTTTTGCTTTGCGTTTTCCGCGATAACCTGCAGTTTTTCCGTTAACTTGTTTAGCGTTGGATGCCCAGCAATTCCCTTCAGGCAAATCGAAGGATTAAAAGATTCTGTATCGTTTTTTGCAGGCAATGCTTTAATTGGAACGCCGTTTTCAGTTACTTCAATCTTGATTGCGTTCTGGTTTGAAATTGTTTCAACCGAAAACAATTGCTGTACAAAACGCTTATTCAAATGCAGCAAATAATCCACAAGTAATTCTCCTTCCGGAATGCCGAACTGAATAACAGTTTGGTCTGAAAATACCGGGTCAATCCAGTGAAACATTCGCGGCGTATTGGAATCCGTAAAATATTCCTCAAACTGGCAGGCAGTAAAAACAAGTTTTTCTCCTTTCCAGTCTTTTGTCTTGTCAGGAACAAAACGCATACGCAATGCATCTCCTTTTCGGAATTCATAGCCCGGAACCGAAAGGAAAATACGGGAACCTTCAAAACGGTTTTTTTCAATTGCATCAGAAACAATAAAATCCTCTCCTGTTCCGGAAAGAATTAAAAAACCCGGATTGGAAATTGGAATTTTTCCATCCAAGCCAGTTGTTCCCGCAAAAGCCCTGAATGCACTTATGAAATCTTCTTTTGTGGAAAGAGATTCCAGCGAACCCGTGCCAGTCAACACCGCGATTTCTTCCTCGCTGAGAGAATCAATCCGCAACGGAGAATCTTCTTCCGAACCAAAATCAGTGGTAATCGCGGTTGCAAGCAAATCACAATTCATTTTTTCATTTTCTTTTGAAACCACTAAAAAAAGTCTCCTGAAAGGATCAATATGTTCCAGTTCCAAGTCAAAGTCAGTTACAGGATTGACGGTTAAACCGGGGAATTCTTTCAGTGTTTCCGAATCCAACAACCTTCCAAAAGAAAGAGTTTTTGGAATTTCTTTTAGTTCAGGATAACTGATTAGCGCAAAGTCAAGTGCAGTTGCAATTCCTTGTATTGCCTGTTCACAGGATTTTTCTTTCCGGTCTAACGCCCATAATTCTTCCTGTACAACCATTAGTTCTTCCGTGCAAATAGTTGCATCAATTTCACATACAAAAGCTTTTTTCAGTACAATGCTGATTTCAGTTATTGCTTCAGGACAAGTAAAGTCATACAAATTAT
>JAHJAQ010000129.1 GCA_018813975.1 Microcaldota archaeon | reverse complement strand
AATGTCAAAAATTTATTGGCTGTTACGCAATCGTAAAATGAATTGTATTAGCCCCAGAGCACAAGTGTACCAGTTTCATTCAAAAGAATTAGTATTACGATAATAAGCAAAATTAATAATCGAACTCCGCGATTGTGCAAGATTCCTTTTCGTTCTCCTTCTCCCACTCCTACATGCCAAAAAAAACCAATAATGCTGCCAATAAGACTAACCAAATAGCGAATCCAATTACCGGGCTTTTTCAAATCAGAAACGGTTTCTCCTGCTAGTTCGCCCGCGGTTTTGCCGCGATCAGGAACCGCTTCATCGGATAAAATATTCCCTTCAACCCCGTTCACCATAAATTCCATTTCTTGACCATCAAAAGAAGCATTTGTTTTCCACACCGGCACAAACACTTGTTTTAAACCAGAAATAACCACAAACTCAGGGTCAATACTCAATCGAGCCGCAATCTTTAGCCTCGTTAGTTTTTCAGCTTCTTGCCTTCGAATGCGAAACCGAACCGCCTTAAAATGCTCTACTATAGGCTTGGTCAATAAGTCGTTTTCAAAAGAAGAAAACAAGTCTCCAACGGTATCCTCCAATTCAGAGGATTTGCCATGCATCGCGATAATACCTTGTTCTCCTTCTTGAGTACTTTTTACTCCCGCTTCATCCACTTGCTCAGAAAAAGAGTTATAATTGAATACCCAGTATGGGAAAAACCATAATTCTGGCTTTTGAATTTCATACTCTTCCCAACCCTGTTCCTCAATTAAGCCTTTAACCAGTTCTCGAACATCTACCTCAGAAAACTGGACTGGAAAAGAAAGTTTGCCCAATTGCATATACAAAAAAAAGCGGTCTTAGAATATTTAATGCAACTGGTCAAAAAAGGGAATTGGCTTTAAAACCCTGGCCAACAAGCCAAAAAAAAACTGGTTTTATGCCTTTTTCTTAACAATCTTGATTTTGGATGGCGTTACTAAAATCTTTTCATGCGAAACCAAGGCCAAGTCACCATTCAATTCATCAACCTTGCTTCGAATGGTATCCACTAATTCGCGGAGTTTAACGGCATTTCTCTTTTTAAGCTCGCCAATATTCAATAAAAGAAAATTACCTTGCTTTAACTCATTCACAATCACGTCAACATCCAGGTCTCGAACCAAATTAATGGGTTTCACCAAAGCAGTGGCATCCTCGTAAACGTTTTCTTCCTCGACATCCAAGTTATTCAAGAACTCTTCGATATTCAATTCTTCTTCCTTGCGAAAAACTTTCTCTAAAAAAGCCATTATATCACCCCTCAAACACAAAAGGCTCGATAGTTTTGGCTTACGAACAATATTTATAACCTATAGGAACAAACCACTCCCAAAAAAAACTCGAATATACATAACTCTTTTTGGTTTGAAAACCCAAACCAAATAGCGGAATTGCTTTGCTTCCACAACTCCAAGTTTTCTTTAAACGATTGGACTATAAAAAAATAAGGGGAAAAAATGGGGGAAACTACCAATATTTTTGAAACGCATTTTGCGAACCAGCAAACTGTTTTTTTGGACCGAAACGCGATTTCCCCGCACTTTATGCCAAACAAATTTCCTTTTCGAGAAAAGCAAATACACGAAATTAGTCAAATCTTTTCCACTAATTTAAACCAAAAAAAAAGCGACAATTTATTTTTGTACGGAAAAACCGGTACCGGCAAAACATCCGTTACACGATTGGTGTTACGCCAATTACTGGAATTTGCCGGCAAACAAAATCTACCCATTAATGGAACCTACATTAATTGCAGGAATCACAACAGCAAATACCGCGTTCTATCTAAAGTTGTAAAAGAATTATTTCCAGAAGAAAACTTTTTAGGATACTCTGCCGCCTTTATTTATGACAAAGTAATGGACGGCGTGAACAAAAAAAAAACCAATTATTTGATTGTATTGGATGAAATTGACAAGGTAAAAGACCTGGATGATTTAGTCTATGCGTTAACACGGAGCAATGATGAGTTGGAAAACGGCAGCGTTTCCGTGGTAGGCATTTCGAACAATGTTTTTTTCAAAGAAAGACTGGACCCGCGCACAAAAAGCAGTTTGTGCCAGCACGAAATGATTTTCCCTCCTTACAATGCGGAAGAATTAAACAAAATACTGGATGAACGGGCAGAACTGGCTTTCAAACCAAAAGCCATTGAAGAAAGCGCCATCAACCTGGCAGCGGCGTTTGCCGCCAAAGAATCAGGGGATGCAAGAACCGCGGTCATGCTCTTGCTCAAAGCAGGGGAATTAGCGGATAAAAAACAAGAAACCAGTGTACAAGATGTACACGTTCAAAAAGCCAAGAAAAAAGTAGAAGAAGAACTCATTTTGAACATGATTGCAACGCTCCCCAAACACCAACAACTATTATTACACACGATTGCTTCTCTTTCCATGCACAAAAAAAGCCAGCAGCGCATTACCGGAACGATAGAAGAATTACCGCTCTTTTCGGGAGAGATTTATGAAGAATACGCGAAAAACGCAAGAAACGTAAAAGAACAGCCGGTTTCGGCAAGATGGTATCGCGAATACATTTCCGAACTCGAAATGTTTGGTTTGATTCTTACGGCTGCTTCGGGTCACGGCATCAGAGGCAACACCAGACTAATTCGCTTGAGTTTTGACGCCAAAAAAATCAAAGAAGCACTTGAAAAACAATTTGAAAACGCTTAATCAAAAACCTTCAGAGAAGATTGTTCTTTTGCTGTTTTGGTTTTGGAAATAGTTTTTTCGGTTTTTTGGCCTAGGTTTTGTTTGATTTTGAATGCAATGGTTTCTCCGAGCAAACGAGAAAGGTCTTTTATATCCATTTTTTTCAATTCACTCACGGAACGCACATTATTATGCCATAGCTTACGGGCGCGCACTCTTCCAATGCCGCGCACTTCTACCAAAGAAAGCAATTCTTCTTTTACACCGTGCTTTAAACGCTTTCGAAGCTTTCCCAATTTGGGCAAGTGTTTTTCAAGACCAAGCAACTGGCACAATTCAAACGCAGCATACCCCAACCAATCACACACCCACAACTTAGAATGCAATAATCCTGGAGCCGTATTAAAATCCTCTGTTAACAAGGGATCGGGTCGCTCATTAATCCATTCTTCAAGCATTCGAGCCGTAAAAAACTTTTTACCCAATTCCGGATCAGCATACAAATCGCGTTCCAAATTGATGGGGAGTTCATCCTTACTTGCCACCGAATCCTCTAAAACCGCTGATTCTTTCTTTTTAGGCAACGAAACCAATGGAAAGAGCTCTTTTGTTTGAACAAACAAAAACAAATAGGTTAATGGAGAAAACAAGCGATTTTGTTTTAAGGATTGAACTAATTCATGGGCCGCCAAGGGATCTAAGTATAATTCTGCCACGCGCTTACCCAATGGTGTAGCTTCAAAACGCTTTTCGTTTCCTTTCACAAAACCAAGTTCTTGCAATTCTGTTAAAATAGTGGATAATTGTTTGAACAACGCACTGGTGTTTTTGTATTGAAAAGCAAAAAAAGTCTTGGAAAAAAATTCTTCTAGTGATTGCAAGTCAAAAATAAAATTGGTTGCAATGGCCGCTAACAAATGTGTTCTAAGAACTGGTTCTTGGCTTAACTGGGATTCAATATCTTCCAGTTCCCCTTTAACAAAAAATTCTAATAATTCATCCGCTTCCAACTCAGAATGCGCCAGCAAAATGCCTTCTCCGCGCACATGGAATGCGGGGCGCCCTGCACGTCCAATCCATTGTTTGTATTCGGAAACAGAGATGCGTTGATTGCCAAATTTAGTGTAACGATACAAGGAAGGAACAATCACTCGAAACGCGGGAATGTTTACACCTAATGCAAGGGTAGGAGTAGCGCAAATTATTTTCAAATAATCTTTTTTGAACGCATCTTCCACCAATTGGCGCTGTTTTTGAAGCAAGCCCGCATGATGAAACGCAATGCCCTTTTTCACTAATTCAGCTAGTTCCATGCACTGCGAAGTGGGCTGTTCTAATGTAGTAAGAATGCGTTGGGAAACCCGCTCTAAAACCGCTTGTTTTTTAGGGGTTAGTTTGAGAGCGGTTAAGCGGCCCATTTTTTTAGCCATGCTTTGGCTATTTCTCCGTGAATTTGCAAACACCAAGCACTGTTGATCTTCTTGATTCAAAGTATTATCCGCTAATTGAGATAATGGATCGCGCTCTTTGGATGGAATGGTTTGAACACGCTTGGGAAAAACCAGTTCATTATCAAAAAAAACCCCTTCTTCTAGTTTTACCGGGCGATAATCACTCTTAACGAGTTTGGCCTGCAGCCAATCGCTAATCTGTTTAGCGTTTGGAATAGTAGCGCTTAAAGCCAACAAACGAATTTTTGGGTTTACCAACTGCATCATAGCAATTACTATTTCTAAGGTTGGACCACGATCGCTTCCCAACAGATGCACTTCATCCACCACCAACAAACCCACTTCTTTCAACCAATCTGCTTTATGACGAATCAAACTGTTTAGTTTTTCATTTGTACAAAAAACAAAATCATAGTTGGAAAGGTATTTGGAACTAGAATCCAGTTCTCCCGTGCTTAATGCCATTCGAACCTTCAAACCAGCGTATTTTTTCTTAAAATCAGAATAGTGTTCGGAAGCTAATGCGCGCAAAGGACAGGTGTACACTACTTTTTGGTGTTTTTCAATAATAGAATCCAAAGCACATAGCTCTGCAATAAGGGTTTTTCCGGAAGCCGTGGGAGAAGCAATCACTAGATTTTGGTTAAACAAATTGGCTTGCAATGCCTTTTGTTGTACGGGATTGAAATCCGAAAAACCATTGGCCTTTTTTACGAGTTCTGAAATATTGGCGTGCATTTAGTATACCTAGGGGGCTCGGTTTTTTTAAAGAAAAAAAAGGAAAGTATGGTAAGGATTATCGCCAGGAACGTAGCAACGCCATTTTGTTCGAGCGCTGATAGGGAATGGTTTCCACTGCCCGCGTCAATTGAAAGACATTAAAATTCATTTCTTGCATGTTGATCACCAATAGCTATTCAGTATTCTTGACTATAAAGAATTGGAAGCAGGTCATTGCCAGTGAAAATAGCTTTTTTTGAGGAAAGCGCTTGGAATTATTGTTTTTATTGCTTTCTTTAGATTAAAAAACGCCCAAATTGTTAGGGTACGAAACCCTCTCCTTTTTATTGAGTAAAAAGTAAATGTTATATTGAATGATTTCAACCAAGTTAAGTATTGTTTTGACTGGTTTTTTGTTGGTTTTTTTAGTAGCGGGTTGCTTGGAGCCACCAGCACCTTCTCCTGCGCCCTTACCCACTCAGGCGCCAGGAGAATCATTTTCCGAACGATGTATGCCTTCTGCTCCAGCTTCAACGCCAGATAACGGAGGAACTGTAATCGTGGATGATTGCACACAACAACAAGAAAACCAACCAGCACCCTGTAAGGCATTGAATGGTGACGAAGGCATTACGGGTAAATTGGCCAAGCCACAAATTTTGAACCAATGGTCTTGGAGTGATACTGTCCTTCCAATGGATGCTTTGGATGCCAGCAATTCAAAAGGAGTGTATGGTGATGCGCACCAGTTTTTCATTGTGTTGTTCAAAAAACTGAAATTTGCACAAGAGGTAGCGCAAGAAAGAGAGACAACACAGCCCATTGATGCCTTATTATCATTTGAATTATTGTTAAAACCAGATAATTATGCTGAAGCCTTAAAGGCATTTGATGAAAGCCGCAATACCCAGTTTTTTGAAGCACCATCATGGTTTACGCAAGAATGGTTTGTATTAAGCCAAATTCCAGAATCCGAAAGCCCGGCACTACAATTTGATCCAGCTGAAATACAATCCCCCGGAAGATACCGCGTGCGAATCCATTACAGTGATCTCAATCCAGCGGTTGTTGGACAAGAAGCGCTTTTTGTAGTTACACAAGATAACCAATATGTGCCACGTTATAATACGCTAACAATTTCGTTTGAAAAAACCGCTGACCCTGAAACTCCAAATCCATTGTATTGGATTTCCCTAAACAAAGGACTACAACAAAACAGCGATTTTGGCGTTCAATTTACAACCGAAGACGATTCCGAGAACCGGCCCCTTTTATGGACCGACTCGTTGAATGCAAATGAAGGATTTTCAGTGGGCAAAAAAAACGTGCTGTTATTGTCCAGCAATTCTTTTGAAGCCATTAATAATCCGGAAGTAGGAGGAATGGTTTTGCGCATGCACCCAGAAGCGCAATGGATAATTTTTTCACCCAATACTCCGATTTCCATTGGCGCACGAGTGAATTCATCCGATCATACTAATTGGACATATCGTTTTATTCAAAATGATTCAGCATGGTCACCGGAAAACGCCACAACCATACTGAAGTGGAATGCAATAACCAGTACGAGTGCTTCTTGCGAAGGAGTGCCGCGAAATATTTCCGATCAATGGAACACGCAAAGTGATTGTGACAATGGCCCTGGTTTTACCGCGCAACTATCCAATGCGGAAGGTCCTTCCACAACCGGCGAAATCATTGCTACGACCACGGTTTTTGTTCCCGCAAACCAGTCATGGGCCATGTACTCTTGCACTACAGATGTTCCACTTGCTGACACCGTTCAAATCCAAAACAACAATGTGTTTGAACTGAAAAGAAATCCGGATTCAGAAACCCAATTGGGAGTTAGTTCGATTCAAGACATTGTGGATGGCATTGAAAAAGAAGAAATTTGTGTGGTAACCAAAAACAATAATGGAGAGTTATTAGATGAAATGCGATTTGAATGGAATGCCCAACTTTTGGAGTGGGATCAGATTTCGGCTGCAGGGCACTTAGGAGTATCAGATTTTACTGCTTGTCCTTTTTATTCCGCGCCAATCGTGGAAACGTGCGAACCCACTACTGTGGAACAGCCCAAATCGCCAGAGAAAGCGATTCAACCCGGATTGTATAATGCGGGTTTTCAAATAACGGAAATTCCCTATTTCGCCAAAGATGAAACCAAGTGGATTCCACTATTGATTTGGTATCCCACAACCGCTCCAACAACATCGTATTTTTACAGTTCCTTTCACCCTGAAAGCGAGGTTGCAGTTGATGCGCCAATAGCCGAGGGAACATTTCCATTGATTCTTTTTTCACATGGCAACATGACCACAGGAGTTCAATCGAGTTTTCTAACCGAATATTTGGCTCAGCGCGGATACATTATTGTGGCCACGGATTACGATGATGCACTTTTTGATTCCCGGACTGGAGAACCAATAGCCCCGGGCGGAGTACCATTTTATGGCAGGTGGTTTCCAGATCTCTGGTCAGATGGTTCTCCTGCTTTGTATCGGCGCGACGAAAGCCACACAATATTGGAAAAAGTTTGCTCCTTGAATACAGATTCGCACAGCCAATTTTTTGGTCACCTTGATTTTTCACGCATGGGCGCAGTTGGCCACTCGTTTGGCGGATACACGATTGCAGGATTGATTGGGGGTTATGAAAGCTGGCGCGAACCCGATATCAAAGCCGCGGTACTACAAGCACCTTTTTTGGCGCCGTTCGAGTTTGACAGCGGCGATTTGAGTCAAATTTCAATTCCAGTCATGCTTCAGGGCGGAACCGCAGATTTTTTTACAATCGAAAGCCCTACCCTACAAGAACTTGCAAAAAAAATTAGTCCGCCAAAACATTTTTTGATATTCAATGGCTTTGACCACTTTGCTTGGTCAGACTTACCGTGCCAAGAATTCGGTTCAATTGCAGCGTGCAGAAACGACCCAAAAAGCCAAGCCATTTTGTCATACACCACTGCCTTCTTGGATTACTACATCAAAGGAGATACCAGCGCCAAAGCCAAGCTTTACGACTACAATCCATTGCTAACGGTCTTTGAAAATCAAAACTAAGCAAAACAATCTTTTTAGTACAACTATTGTTTGACAGACACGGAATAATACCTTTCAAAAATAGCTTTGGCCAGGGTTGCATTCGTGCTTAGTGATTTGTTCTTGATAAACCGGATCGTATAAGGCAATAATTTTGTATTTTCCAGAGGTCGTTGGACTTCCCTCTTTTTCTGTGTGAATGGTTTGTTCGAGCATGAAAATTTTTCCCCAATAAAGCCATTTTCCATTAATGTTGTGGACTAAAAAACAACGCGTTGGTGGAACATGATAGATTCTTGCATTTGGCTTGTTGGAAAAAGAAAATATTTTGTCTTTCACTTCTTCCAAAGAAATTGGATTTTTTTTGTGCATTTCAAGATTCAATAAATCCGCAGGAATCCTTGTTCTGTTGTTATCTGCAGTGTATCATTCAGTTCAACCAAACTACCCATAAACAACCACACAAAAATTATCGTTTGCACCAGTTTTCGAGTTCGCGGAGCATGCTAATATCCAAATTCAATTCATCCATTTTTTTTGCAATAATCCTAAGTTTTTTTCAGATTGTTCCAATCGAAAAGCTTTTTGCTGGTCTGCAAACCGCGCCACTCTTTTATCTTTTGCATACACCACACTTGTTTCCACTGTTTCTGTTAATTGTTTTCGATAATCCAAGTCTGTAACAAACATTTCAATCATGGGCTTCCAGCGCTGATGCGAAACAAGTTTTACAGGAAGTTTTACACTATCCGCGTCCTTTCGATAATCCTGATTGGTATAATACTTTCTCAAATGCTTCCAAAACAAAGGCTCCTTAAATTTTTTGATTTCACTGGTTAAATCAGACCATTTCGCCTGGGTTTTTTTACTCTTCCAAGAACCCATGCGCTTTTCCAATTCTCTTTTTTGGAATTCTAGTTTTTCCAAATCCTTTTTGAGTTTCATTCGAGTTGGATACGTGATTTCTGGCCAGTTTTCTCCATTCGAAACAGAACCAATCGAAAGAACCCCTCCCTTGGCAAAATAACGTTCCAAATGGCTTAAGCGCTTGGATCCCTTAAAACGCGCGTTCACTCCGGGAAATTGCTCTCGAAAAGAATGAATCGAGGAAAGAACAGAATCATTTTTGGACATACTAATACCAAACAACCTTGAAATTAAAAAACGCGATGGATGAATCATCGCTCTTTTGAGAGGTTTCCTCGAAAAAAGACTTTTTGTTTAATCAAGCCTTCAATCTCGTTTTCTTTAAAAATTCAGTAGTGCGCAATTGTTGAAGAAAAACCCTTCCAATAAAAAACCGGACAGTCAGTCCCCTTCTTTTATCTTTTATATACCCGATCTTTGAACGCTTTGGGTTTACTGGTTTTTCCATGATTGGGACGGAGAAGGTTATGCTGATTTCTTTAAAACCATGGGACTACAAACCAGTACTGGAACCCCAAAACTCGCTTGGGAAACCTGGCAAGAAATTCACTCTCGCACCAAAGAATAAAACCAAAAAAGTTGGTTTAGCAGCTTTTATTGCAGTTTGCAGGTACTCCGCCGCCAGTACTACAAACAACTGGGTCGCCCATAAAATTTTCTAAACACTTTCCGGCAGTACACGTATTACCGCCGGATTCGCTGTTTTGAGGTAAATTAGCCCCAAGAATATCAATAAGGGATGGTAAAATAGTATCGCAAGAAGCATT
>JAHJAQ010000128.1 GCA_018813975.1 Microcaldota archaeon | reverse complement strand
CCGTCCATGAATGGGTGGATTTTTTCAAATTTGTGATGAAAAATGGTTGCCAAGACTAACGGGTGGAGCTTGTCTTTGTTTTCGAAATACCATTTTAATAGTAAGTTCATGTCTGTTTTGACGTATGGTGCCGGCGTAGCCTTAAAGCGAGTTTTTGTGACGCGCACATCGTGTAGGCGATAACCGATTCTGGAATCAATGTTTTCCATTAATCCGGCGTGAATTCTGGCAATGAATTTATGACTTATCTCTTCAGTTGATTCCTGCATTTTTGTGAATACTTTTTCAGTATTTTGCAGGTCATAGATTTCGCGGAGGCTCTTGTTTTTTGGGGTCAAGCCTTCTTCTAAAAGGTTTCTGGCTTGGGCCAGCGTAATGGTATTTCCTTCAATGGCTGTTGTGTTAAACGAGAATTCGACAATAAAATTCTTCCAAGTCTCTTGGCGTGTCAATGAATCAAGTCTTTTAAAATCAGTATTAAAATGAAGTTTACACGCTTCGAGTTCAACTAGTTTTTCTTTCAAATAAAAATCATGCTTTAGTTTTAAGGATTTGGCTTTTTCGAAAAAACGATTGGATTCCAAAAAATTATGGATGACTCGATATGATTTTCGGATTTTGGCTTGTTGCTTTGGTAATTTTTCCAGGGCTTGTTTCACTTCTTTTAGCGAAGAACCCAAGTAGGCAATGTCTTTGGCTACTGTTTTAGCGCCTTTCCTCTCTGAGGCCCGCAAATAGTAATACGTTTTGGTTCCCACTCTCTTCTTGTAAATATAAACCATACGATAAATAGGGACGAATCATAATTTAAACCTTGCCCTCTACATGGCGAAATGAGAAAGTAGAGGGTATTTGTTTAAAAGTGAAAAAGGGTTTGCCGCCTGCTGAATTTCTTGTTGGGTTTTTTTTCGCATTCGTCGGTCTTATTTCTTCTTTAAGGAGCTTTAAAAAATTGTTTTTAGGTCAAGCCAGCGCCGATGGGTTTGTTTAAAATGCTTGGAGGCTTTTGGCGGAAAACAAGGGGTCTTGCAAATGCTTGAAAAGATTCCCTTGGCAGAAGATGCGGTTTTTCCTAGCCGTCAAAAATTGGTTTATCACTAATATTATGTGATTGTTGTTATCTCGTTGTTTTCTATTTTTTTCATGTAAACTGGTTTTTGGAAATATCGGTCTCCTTCTTTTTCTGTATAGCTGGTGGGTCCTAGAATCCCTTCAAAATCTTTTACGTTTTTGAGTGATTCCATAAATTTTTCCGGGCTCTCAAAGTTGCCTTTTTTGACCATTATTCTAAAGAGGTCATAAGAGTATCCGGCATAAACAATTTGGCTTTCATTTCCAAATCTGTTTCTATAGCTCTCTTTGAAATCCGCATCAACTTCGTTGTTGGCATAAATTGCTTCTTCCATTGCTCCGTCTGCATTGTCTATTTCTGTTTGACTTTCAAAAAAGTCTGTTCCAAAGGTTGGCAAATTAACGCCTAATTCGGTTGCTTGCTTATAAAACAAGCTGATTTGACCAGAACCTAAAAAGACTCCTATTGCCTCAACATCGCTTTCTTTAATTTTTAATAGAGATGCTCTAAAGTCATTGTCCCCTAGGGTGTAGTTGTCAATCAAAACAATTTTTTCTTCTGGCAATTTGCTTTCTAGCAAGGAATCATACAAATATTGTATATATGAGTTTTCTGCTTTTACCATTCCAATGCGAGAAATATTTTGTTCTCGCAAATACTCGAGTGTTTTTACGGTGTATGCTTCTGGTCTATCAAGTCCTCTAACAATAAATGGGCTTTCCTTTGGAATCTCTGTTGCAATTGCCGTACTAACCATTGGCACCCTCTGAGAATCAACTATTGGTGCAATTGCTTCGGAAGTTGGCGAACCAAAAACAACAACAAAATCAACTTCATCCACTTGGGAAAGTTTGGTATACGCTAATACCGCAATTTTTGGATCGTACTGACTATCCTCAAAAATAAGCTCAAACCCACTTGCTTCTGCGCCCAAATTTTCTTTTGCCAAAACAAGACCATTTTGCATAGCAACACCATATTCCGCCAATGGCCCGCTAAGCGGCACAATAACCCCAATCTTAGTTTTTTCTTCGTCTGAAGGAGTAGTACATCCAATTAAAAAAATAAGGCTAAGAAAGGCAATCACAAAAAATGCTTTTTTCATGTTTTTATATTGCTATCTTAATGAATAAAAGCCTTGCGTGAGATAACACTATTAGATTCAATTTTTCTGGGTCATTATTTTAGGCTGGTTTTTTGAATGGAAAAAGTAGAACAGTTTTGTCCAAATTGTGGGAGTACTGCTTTGAAAATGGTTGTTACTCCTGCCAAGATTCATGGTTCCTTGTTTCAAGAAAAATCTCGTAAAAATTGTGGCTATGAGGGCATTGTAATTGAGGGAAATGAAAAAACAAGAAAAGAAGTAGAAAAACGGTTTGAACAACAAAAAACAAAATAGTTTTTGCCAAATCATCTTTTTCTTTCGATTTGTTGGGCGAGTAATTCTAGTTCCGCGAGTATGCTTGGTTCAATGGTTCCTGTTTGGTGTTGACCGCCAACGCCTCTGCTAAGTGCAGTTAAAACTGCTATTCGTAATTTTCTATTTTTTTTCCCCCAATACCGCATATATTTTTTCAGGAGGAATTCGAGCTAATGGCGTTCCGCGGGCATATCCTCTCAGTTCTTCTGCGCTTGGAATTGATGGTTTGGGTCTTTTAACCGCCTGCCCAATTCTATTCCAAGCCCTTCTTGCAATTCCTCGAAAGCGACCGCGAGCTGGTTTTGAGGAATTGGTGTGAACTATACTATTGTTCTTGTTGTCCAGGTTTTTAAGAGTGTTTTTACAACCAGCCAAGTATCATGGCAATTCCAAGCAATACCATGATGATTCCAGCAATCAGGTGTAGGTGGCGAATGTTTTGGTCTTTCCAGGTTGAAACATCCTCTACATGTGCAATGCCTTGGTAAATAATAATGGTTATGGCTAGCATGGGCAACACAAAAATAAAATTATACAATAACAAGGGCGGAATGGTTTGGATTAGTTCCATGGTGGATAAGATTCCGCCGGCAATTACATAGGGTCCAATCGTACAAGGTAACAAGAAGACTGTTACAAATAATCCTACAATGAATGCGCCGCGAGGACTGGTAACGCCAGAAATAATTTTTTGAACGTGTGGGCGAAGGAACATTGGCATTTCGGTTCCAATGCTTCCCGGCTTGTACCTAAAAAAATCTTTGATGTTCAAAAGGCCTAAAATGATTGCAACAAATCCAAGTAAAGTATATAACAATAATCGAATACTGGTTAGTGCTTGTATTATTTGAAAAAACTTGATAATTACTAGTCCATAAAAAAGATACATTACGAAAACAGCAATTGTAAATGAAAGTCCTGCGAACAATACTTTGTGCTTGTTTTTTGGATTATGGGTTAAAATGGCGATTAGTATTAAAGTTAGAACCGCTAGTGCACAAGGATTTACGGCATCAACCGCAGCCAATGAAACTAGTTTGGCAAGCGTTAATCCTTCTGTTGGTGTATTATTTTCATTAGGGTCGATGGGGGGGATAGTTCCGTTGTTAGTATCTGAACCATTATTTCCATTTGGGGGAGTTTCTCCATTTGGAGGGAGAGGGTCTCCGTTCCATTGAAAAATCCACCCATCCACTATAACGGCGTTTTCGAATTGAACACTTCCACCAGAGTATAATACGGGTTGGGCAGTTGTTTTGGTATGCACTGTTTGTGCTAAGGTTTCTAAAATATTGTCAGATAATACTAGTTCTTTTAGGGTTTCATTATTCCCATTTTTGGTTGTGGGAAATAATATCCTATCGTTTCTCCAAATCTTTGGACTTTTTGGCAAAGAAGTTAAATCAATGATTTCAAAGTTTTCCGTGCCATTTTGAAGTGGGCACGGATTGTTTTCTTTTTCAACAATACTTTGAATATTTTGTGTAATATCGGGGGGTCCAACAAAAAAATCGTTTATTCCAACGATAAGAACGGGAATTCCGGTTCCAGAAGCGTATTGGGTGTTATATTCTAGCATTAGCTGAGCATTTTCGGATTGTTGGTATACTTCATACTCAATGATTACAAGTTCGGGGTTTTCTTGTAAAGCGGTTTCAAGTAGAAAAGGGTCTGCTTGTGCACAGTATGGACAGCCAATTCCTGTAAAATAAGTCGTGCATGAAACGTTTTCTGCGCTGATTGCAAGGGTGGTTGGAACTAGAAAAAAGAATAGTAAAGCGAAAAAAAACACGGTTTTGTTGGAATTCATTTTTTGTTTCTCCCAATAAAGCGGTAGTTTCCGCCTTCAATTCGAATTGCTTTGCCGTTAACAATTCCATCCGCGATTTTTTGTCGAGCCGATAATACTAGGCGGTGAAATGTGGGTTGGGAAATTTTCATTTTTTGAGCGGCTTTTTCTTGTTCTAATCCCAAAAAATCCTTTAACCGGACGGCCTCGAATTCTTCCATGGTTAGTATGGTTTCTTCTAGTTCTTTCATTCGAATGCCGGCCGGTTTAAAGTACAAAACATTTGGTTCGGCATGCACATGGCGACAGCGCCTGGGTCTAACCATTTTATTCCAGCTCGTTCAATTCTTTTTCAAGTTCTTTTTTTTCAAGATCAATTTCTTTCAATTCTTGTTCTAAAAAACTTTTTTGTTCTGTTTTTGAAAGTTCTGGGGTCATGGCTCTTCTAGCAAATCCTCTGCCGCATCTTGGCATTCGATTGCCACCAAAACGGCCCATTCTTTTTCCTTGTCCGCAAGGTCCAAAACCCCTTCCACTTAATGGACCAGCTCCTTGAGGGCCTGTTTTATCAAATCTGGGCATATTTTTTCACCTCCGTTAAAAACATAATGAATATATATTCATAACTGTTTTTAAAGGTTTGCCTGGGCGAATAAACTCTTGTTTTAGCGGTGTCTTGGCTGGGGTTGATGGAGTTTGCCTGGCTTGGGTCTTAGTCCCGCAAATCTTCTAACGGTTTCTGGTTTGGAAAAGGGATGTTGAAAGCGTACCACACCATCCATTACTGTTTTTTTGTGTTCTTTTAAAAAAGCGCTTACTCTTTGTCGCATTTTAGGATCTTTACTGCCAACCCACTGCAAAAACAATTTGGGATCTTCAACTGCTTGTTTGTATTGTTGCTCGCCAAAATGTTTTTTGAACAGTTCTTGGGTGTCGGGGTTTCGCACATATCCTGGTAGTTCTTCGTCAGGCAATTTTTTAACAACTGATCTTCGATAGTAAGACCATAAAAAAAATCGATTCTTGAGCCCTTTGTTGTAGGGCTCAAACCGTACACTCAATTTTACGTTATCGGGTACTTTGATGGCACCGCGTTTGTACATTTTTTGAAATGCTTCAAATACTCTTTTGCCCATGGGCATAAGCCAATTCCCTCGAATGGGTGCCCATCCGTTTCGTTGCGATTCTCGTACAAAAAAATTTCCAACAGTTCTAACAATGTTTAGATTGGCGCGATGGGGTTGGCTAATATAAATGTCCGTTACAACGAGTTCTTTTGTTTTGCCGTCAATTCTTTTTTTTGGAAATAAGGTTCCAAAACCAACGGCTTGGCCATTGTTGTTCATAATAAAAAAAGTGCCTGACTTTCGATAGTCATATTTTTCCACGCCAACATATCCTAATGGCTTTTCCCCTTCTTTTACAATTCGAGCAAATTCGAGTTCTTTTTCTGAGGGGGTTTTTTGGGAAAGTTGTTCAATATGGTATTGGGACGGCATATCAAATTATCCTTTTCAAGACATTTAAAGGAGTGGGATTATTTTTATTAAAATCGCTTTTTGGGTTTGAACAAAACACGATTTTTCGAATGAGATTTAGCAAAAAAACCCTTTTTTTTCGTTGTTTGTCGTATAATATTCGGTGGGTTTTTATTCTAGGTGTTGGTACAAGTGTGTTAGAACAAAACTATTGTAGGAGGAATTCAGTTCATGAGCTTACAAAAAGTCGGTGGTTATGCATTCATTATTGGTGTTATAATCGCTATTTTGGCCGGTTTAGTTGCCTTGGATGCTAATACTGCAACCCTTGCGTTGTGGATCATGGTAGTCTTGGGTGTCATTATCGGTCTCTTGAATATCAAGGACAAAGAAACAACCAATTTTTTGGTTGCGGCAGTTGCCTTGCTTCTAACTCAAGGAGCTCTTTCAACGCTCGGAGTAACCCAATTGACTGCAATTGTAAACAATATTGCTGTCTTGGTTGCACCGGCAGCTTTGATTGTTGCTCTAGTAGCAGTCTGGAAGCTAGCCAAAGACTAAAGGGAAAACTAGTTTTTCCTTTTTTTCTATTTCTTTTTTTTTTATTTTTCTTTATGTCGCAGTCAGCCGTGGCGTTTTTAATACCTTTTTGGAATAATCTCCTTGTTTTTTCTGGTGTTATTCTCATGAAATTTCATTATTGCTCTAAATGCGCTGGTGTGGATTTAAAGCGCTTGTCGAATGGAAACCAAGAGTGCTTGCGCTGTCATTTTACTGGAGAAGCACGCGAAGGTGCTATGAATGAAATAAATGCGTTCAAGAAACAATTGGACCTGGAAAAAAGCCATGAACCAAAAGAACAGTCTTTCTCTAAACAAAGCGAGGATCCAAAAAAAGACTCGGAATGGCAAAAAAAACTAGGCTCTTTGAAAGGAAAGAGAACAGAGGATTTTGAAATCTGGTGATATTCTATGGGTTTGATTGTAGAGTCCACGATTTTTCCGTTGCGCGTTAGCCTAAGAGATAAAGACTCTTGGGAATTAGTGATTGATATTACCAATGCTGAAGAAAAAGCCACGCGTGTTCAAGTAGAAATTGATTTGCCCAAACAAGTAACTTTTACGCGCGCGGGTTATTCTACGCGATACGAAAACAAATTGGATAACCTTAAACCGGGTGACAGCATTTCACTAAAGATTCCGATTTTTGTTTCGCGCCATGGTGTGGTAGGAGATTATGGTGGAATAATAAAGATTACAGAGCATTATAGCGAGTATGGGTATGTAACCAACACGTATAATAAAGAAGTCTTGTTGCGCATTGTTCCTTAAAAAACTATTTTCCCACTTCGTTCCATACTTCTACAAAGTTGTCAACCAATTCATCCAAAAAGCTTTTTTTGTATTTGGCTAATAGTTGCACGATTTTTTCTTTGTCACTAATAAAAAAATGGGTTTTTCTACTCCTTTTTTTGCGTTGTAAGGCACTGGTTTCTAACATTTTTTTTAAATAAGCAGAGGTAGTGGATTGGGATAGATTAACGGCTTGGGCAATGCGCTCATTAGTCGCAAATCGTCGTTGTAATAAGAATAATAGGATGTGGCGGGGTTGTTCTTGGCGTAATAATGCCATAATTCCTTTGTCTTCAATTATTTTTCGAGTGCGCATGGCATAATAGCGCACGAATTTTCCTTCTTTTTGAAGGGTTAGAAAACCGCGTTTTTGCAAGTAATCCAAATGGTATTGTAAGGAACCTACTGCAATGCCGCTTCTTCGTTGGATTTCGCGAAAATGCAAGCCGGGCGATTTTTCAATGATAGTGTATAGTTTTTTTCGAGTATCCAATTCGAGTGGCTGGTTTTCATCAAAACGCATGCTGATAGCCTACCCTTTGTTAATGAGGGATGAAAACAATGCGATTAGAACAAAAAAGTCAAATACGTTTTGAGCGGCTTGCGAGAAAAAATACCCTGGACTGTAAAAAAAGTCTAATAGTTTGATTAGGAACTTGGCAAACATGATTCCAAATGCAAGACTTAACAACAAGAACCGGTTTGAATTGTTTTTTCCATATGCTTTGAGGGAAATTGCAAACAATCCCAATGACAACAATAACACGACAACAGTACTAATAATGTTTAATCCTTCTGATACTTGTTCGAGTGGTCGAAGCGAATTCCACAAATAGATCTGCGCGTTTTCCGCCCAAAAAACAATTCCAACTAATACAATAATACCAATTATCGAGAGAATCGCTAGTATTTTGGCTTGCAATCTATAACCCCTCCTGGCGTATAATCACATAACTAATTAAAATAAAGGTATAAAAAGAGAAAACATGTGAGGGCAACAACCCCAAAAAAAGGGTTGTTGGCCGAAAAGCGGAAAAAATGAGAAACCCGCTATTTTTTTCCTTTGCCTTGTGTATACTACCCTTTCTCTTGTGGTTTATAAAGCGGTTTTGGTACAAAAAGTTCCAAAATTGGTACAATCCGGCCTTTTTTCAAACCCGATTCGAGCAAAGCTTGAATGGGCCCTTTTGAAGCTATGCTTCAAAACGGGAGGCTGGCGAAAAAAGCTTCGCTTGCCCTTCGGGCAACTACTGGCTTTCCGTGATTTTTACTAGAATCCGTCTGTTCTGGCGTGGCCCGTCAAATTCTGCTAAATAGATTCCTTCCCAAGTCCCCAATACGATTTGGCCTTGGTGAATAAAGAATGTTTTAGAATTCCCAATCAAAGCTCCTTTGATGTGAGAGTGCGCGTTTCCATCATCATGATGATATTCTTTTTCTTGTGGAGCAATCTTTTCTAGGGCTTCTCCAATATCTTTCCAGATGGCTCCTCCGTTCGCATTTTCATTGGAAAGAATTGCTGCCGTAGTATGCTGTGTGTATACAAACAAATGGCCTTCTTTTACCATGCTTTTTTGAACGAGTTCTTGAAGGGAATCCGTGATTTCAATAAACTCGGTTTTTTTATGGGTTTTCAAATTGAGTTCGAACATACTATTTTCTCTTTACCTTTTTTTCGATCTTTTTTTGGATGGAACGGGGATTGGCTTTTCCCTTGGTTTTTTTCATTACCATTCCAACCAAAAAGTTCAAGGATTGTTTTTTACCTCCTTTAAGATCGGCTACTGGTTTTGGGTTTTCCTTGAAAACGGTTTCAATGGCCCGGTCTATATCGCTTTCTTTCAAATCCAATAAGAGGTTTTGTTTTTCCAAGAATTGTTTGGGGGGGGTTTGATGCAAAACATATTCAATAGCGGCTTGTTTGGCGTTTTTTTCCGATACTTTTCCTTTTTCCAATAATTGTAATAGTGTTGATACTTCTTGTTCTTCGAGTGCGGTTTCATTCAAGTCTAGTTTGTTATAATTAATAATCCCTAAAATTTCTCGTGTTAAAAAAACAGCCGCAATTTTGGGAGAAACCGTTTGGGTTAAAGATTCAAACAAATCTGATAGTTTTTTACTATTACAAAGTACTTTGGCGTCGTATTCTTTTAGTCCAAATTGTTTTTGAAATCGCTTGCTTTTTTCACGGGGCATTTCGGGAAGGCTTTTTTTGATTTCGTCCAAATGCTTTTTAGAAATTGTATAAGGTGTTAGATCGGGTTCGAAAATATATCCATAATCTTCTTCTGTTTCTTTGGATCGCAAGGCAGTTGTGGTTTGGTTGTCTTCGTTAAAACCGCGTGTTTCGCGTTTTACTTTTTCTCCGCTTTCAAGTAGCTTGGTTTGGCGTTCTATTTCATAGGAAAGGGCTTTTTCAATGTTTCTAAAACCAGAAACGTTTTTGACCTCTACTCTCTCAGATCCTTTTAATGAAACATTAGAATCGGCTTTTAGAACGTCTTCTCCGTGAACAAAAACATTCAAAAAATTGAGTTGGTTTAATAGTTTGTCCATGAATTCTCTTGCTTCTTGTGGAGATG
>JAHJAQ010000127.1 GCA_018813975.1 Microcaldota archaeon | reverse complement strand
GGGGGGAAGATTCGAACTCCCGAAGGCACTAAGCCACACGGCCATTGAAACAATGCTTTTGACGCAATTGTTGCCTCAACCGTGCGCAGTAGACCGCTTTGCTACCCCCGCTTGTACGAAAAAGGATTCAATTCTCCTTTTAAATTTGTTTTTGGCTAGGCAAAGCTTTTTTACTCTCTAAAACGAATACTATACCA
The DNA here is from genome assembly GCA_018813975.1 of Microcaldota archaeon. Lineage (GTDB taxonomy): Archaea > Iainarchaeota > Iainarchaeia > Iainarchaeales > JAGVWC01 > JAHJAQ01. The sequence goes on along the minus strand of JAHJAQ010000127.1, from coordinate 8,809 downwards.
TGAATACTAGAATCCTAGGAAGCCTGGGTTTGTTTCTTTTGCTGGGTTTTTCAGTTAGTGGTTTTTCGATTATCGCCCCTGAAAAGGTAGTAGCCCATGCTAGTTGGGATTTCAGGGTGGAATTTGATTTACTGGATAGTTTTTATGTCACTGAAGTATTATTGGATGGAAAAAGCGTTTTGTTGTTATACTCAAATTATACTGTGGTACTCGATCCATTTAACAGTCAAAAAGTTGTTTCAACCACTGCTTTTGACAAAAAACTATTCGTGAACATGACTGGTCTTAATTCTGGAAGTCATTCGCTTGTAATCCAAACCAAAGATTCAGGCAATCAAGTACTTTCTTCTCAAAACCAAACCATTCTGGTTATAGAACCGCTTTCCACTGCTTTTGAAGGAGACATACTGGCCCAGATTAATGCTCTTAAAACTGAAAACGATTCTTTGCAAGAACAATTAGACCAAGCCAATCAAAAAATCCTAGCACTCGAACAAGAACTTTCCAACCAAAACAGAAAAACTAACGAACAAAAAACAGAATTGAAAAACCTTTCTGCGCTCGTTGATTTGTTACAACAAAAACAAGCTTCTTCCATGGAATTTGATGAAGGTGTTTCCCAACAAGTACAAGAATTGGAAAGTAGACTTGGAATTCCAGGACGCGCAAGTGATGGTCAACTAGATCAAGGACCATCAACCCAAGGAGTAGGTGCTGCGCCATTAACAGGACTAGTAACCCAATCAGGTTCTTTTAGTTGGACAACCGCCACTATTTTGAGTTTAGTGATTTTGGTGGTTATTATCGGGTACACGGTGTATCGACACACCAAAGAAAAAAAATTATACTAAAACCGCTTTTTTTTTTACGCCCACAAAAATTGGGCGACTAACGCCAATACTATAATTGAAATAATGGTGAGTACTATTCCTGCTTTTAGCATGTCTCGAACCGATACTTTTCCAGTGGCATACGCAATCGCGTTTGGTGGTGTGCCCACTGGCAGTAAGAAATCAAATGAAACCGCTATTCCGGCCATCATGGAAAGGCTTGTAACGGGAAGTCCCAGCATGCCTGATAATGGTATCATTACAGGCACTAGAATAGCCGCAGTAGCGGTATTCGAAGCCAATGCACCCAGTGCAATGGAAAAAGCAATCACTACTAAAATAACCAAAAAGTCAGGGTTTCCCATCAGTGCATTGGCCAGGCTTTGGGCAAAAAAATCTGAAAGACCCGTTGAAAAAATCGCGCCTCCTAGAACCAATCCACCACCAAACAGCAAGAGAATTTGGTAATTGGTTTTATTCAAGTCCCCTAATTTTAGTAAGCCAATCAAAAACAATACCGTCGCCGACATCATGGCAATAAGCGAACTGGAGAGGCCGGTAAAAGGAGTGGTAGTCCATAACAAAACCGTTCCAATAAAAACCGCTAAAAAAACTTTTTGGGAGCCGGTTCTTTTTCCGATTTCCATATCATCAATAATATCGGCTTTTTCAAAGGGAAAAATTTTCATGAGCAGTATCCATGCAATTGGAATCAGAATAATTACAAGCGGTAGCGCGGCTATAATCCAATCCAAAAAAGTAATCGTAATATTGGAAAACTCTAATAAGTTTGCTACAACAATTGCATTAGGGGGCGATCCCAGAATGGTTCCGACGCCGCCAATATTTGCACTATACGCGATTCCCAGTACTGCTGCCTTGGCAAAATTATTCATTTCTTTTTTGAACTTGTGCAATATTCCCAGTGCAATGGGAATCATTACAATGGTAGTAGCGGTATTGGAAATCCACATACTCAAAAAAGCCGTTACAAACATAAGCGCTAGTAAAGCAAATCGATCATCTTTTACGCGATGAGAAATTTGTATTGCAATTCTTTTATCCCATCCCACGTTTTGCATGGCCTGGGCAATCAAAAAACCACCAAACAATAGTATCAGGATTGGGTCTACAAATTTGATAACCGCTTCCTCGAACGAAAAAATATTAAACAATACAATCAGAATCGTTGCAATTAGTGAAGTCATGAACAATGGCATGGCTTCTGTTACCCACAACAAGGCCGATAACACTAGGATAGAGAATACTATCATGGCTTCTGGCGAAATCGGCAAGGGCAAAAAATAGGATAAAATACTGACTATTACAATAAGAAGTATTTTCTTCCAATGAAAATTCTGCTTGTATTCTGCGTCCATTCTATAAGCCAATCGCTGTTGGCTTTTTTATTCGTTTCCCTTGGAATTATCCTTGAATTCTCGTATTCCAGTATTCATTCAAATAAGAAATTTTACTGCCTTTCAGGGTTAGGATCGCGATTCCAACCATATGATGTTTTTCTTTTTTGTACTGGTTTTTGCATTCCCACTCGCAAAAACCGGTTTTTTCATCTTTAGAAACAAAACATTTTTTGAGTGAGAATCGAATGTTTTTGGTGTTCTTGCCGATTTCAGTATCCCAAAACTTTTTGATGGCCTTGTGACCGCGATAGGGTCTGGCTAATGGACTTTCTTGGTATACTCCATTTTTAGTAAAGCATTCTAGAATAAGCTGGGAATCTTGGTTTTCCCATGCTTTGCAATATTTTTCCATTATTTTTTTGACTTGTGCTGTGTTCATGGCTTTCCCTCTAAAACAATAAAAAAATACTAAAAAGAGATTTTAGTGGGGTTTATTGTTTGGTAATGATTCCGTTTCTGCCACTAGAGATTTGTTTTTCACCTTGATATTCCGAGCACCAACCATTTTCAATAATGAGTGTATCGCCTTCATTAAACTGGTTGACTTGGTCATTCCACAAGGTAAGGGAAATCTCTCCAGAATCGTCTTTTACGGCTAGTTTGCATAAACTACCCCCGCCGCGAGCGTTTTGAAATGATCTGGGTTCTCCTTTGGAAATAACCTCTACTTCCAACCGTGCAAACGGCTGGTTGGCTTGAACATCCTTGATTTTCGTGATTTCTTCTGTCATATCATCCTCTCAAAAAATGAATTACTAGAACCAAAATCCAAAACCGTTAAAAAACAGTTGCCTTTTCAGGCTTATCTTCCCCCAAAATAGATGTTTTTGATTCGCTTGTCTTTCAAGATTTCTTTTCCGCCTTTTAACGCGATTTTGCCGTCCTCCAGCACATAGGTGGTGTGAGCGATTTTAACGGCTTGTTTGGCGTTTTGTTCTACAATAATAAGCGCAATTCCTTCTTTATTGATTTCCACTATTTTTTCGAAAACCTCTTGCATGGTTTTTGGTGCAAGTCCAAGCGAAGGCTCATCTAGTAATAATACTTCGGGGTTTTGCATTAATGCGCGGGCAATGGCCAGCATTTGCTGTTGTCCGCCGCTTAAAGTAAACGCATAATCGTTTTCTTTTTTCTTTAAAAAAGGAAACTTTTCCAACACATCTTTCAGGTTCCGCTTTATCAGTTCCTTGTCCGGCAAAATAAATGCTCCCATTTCAAGGTTTTCTTTTACAGTTAAATCGGAAAAAATGGGTCTTCCTTGGGGAACATAACTGATTCCTTCTGAAATCATTTCATGAGTTGGAAGGCGTGTTAGTTCCTTGTCTTTGAACAGTATTTTTCCACTATACACTTCGCACTGGCTGAAAATACTTTTCAATAACGTGCTTTTGCCTGCTCCGTTGGGTCCAATAATCGCTACTATTTCTGCCGGTTTTACTTTCAAATCGATTCCGTGAAGGATTTCCACGCCATTATAACCTGATTTTATTTCTTTGATTTCCAGCATTTTTTATTCCATTCTATAAATTGGCTTATTTTATGTATTCAACGTTTGGCAGGTTTTTGAATTCTTTGTCCCCGGTTAGGAATTTAAGATGGTGTCTTTTGGCTATGATATACCCGATGGCATCTGGAATGGATAGTTTGCGATGCTGCATGCGAAAGCTCATGGCCTGCATGACATCTTCTGTGCTAACATCTACTAAGAGCGATTCATATTTTTTAGTGATTTGGTCGGCAAGCATTTTTTTTTCTCTTTTGAGAGCAAAATTGAGTTCAGCTAGGTTGAATAGGGTAGTAATGCCTTTGGCTTGTTCGAATTTTTTGTAGTATTGGTTTCCTTTTAATATTTCGAAAAAAGCATACGTGTCAAAAAAATAAGTAGTTTCACTCATCCCAAGCCTCTTGGTCTACTTCTTTCAAAATTTTGCTCGTGGGACGGGAAAAACGCAGTATTCCAAAGGTTTCCTTTATGGGATTGGTTTTTTTTCTTTGCATGTTCATTCTCCTAAATACGCTTCAAGTACTTTTGGATTTTTTTTAATGCTTTTGGGTTTTCCTTCTGCAATTACTTTTCCCTCGTCCATTACAATTACAGTGTCCGCGATTCCAAGGGTAAAATTCATATCGTGTTCGATTAATAAAATGGTTTCGCCTTGCTTTTTCAACCGCAGCAAGATTGTTGCAATTTCTTTTCGAATTTTTGGATTAACTCCTCCAACCGGTTCATCCAGCATCAAGAAAGAATGCGGTTTTAGAATGGCGCGTGCTAATTCCACCAATCGTTTTTGTCCAAAGCTTAATTCGCGTGCCAGTTTTTGTTCAAATTTTTCCATGGAAACCAGTTCCAGTGTTTTTTTCACCAACTGTTTTTGCTCTTTGGAAACATTGTTTTTTCCTGCAAGGTTTTTCCAGAATTTGGTGTCTTCTTTTTCCAATGCCAACAAAAGATTTTCTTGAACTGTTAAATTCGAGAACAACGTGGGTTGCTGGAACAAGCGAGAAATCCCTAAATTAGAGATTTTTTCCGGCTGCCAATTGGTAATTTCCTTTTTTTTGAAGTGGATTTCTCCTGAATCTGCTTTCAGGATTCCGGAAACGAGATTGAATACCGTGCTTTTTCCTGCTCCGTTCGGGCCAATCAAAGCGGTAATGGTTTTTTCTTTTACAGTAAAATTACTTCCATCAACTGCTTTTACGCCGCCAAAATGCTTTTTTAGGTGCTTGATTTCGAGCATTACAATCAACTTGCAATCTCATTCATTGCTTTTTCAATTTTTTTTCTTGTTTTTTTTGGGGCTCGTTTAAGGTATTGTGCCAATTTTTTTTGATTGGTTTTTTTTAGCATTTTTTTTAAGGTCTTTTTTTCTAGTGGCTGGTGAAAATAAAAAAAATCCACCAATGTTTTTTCAATATCTGAAACCGGAATCCAAAAATCAGTATATCGTATCATTTCAATGCCAAAAAAAAGACTGCGCTTGATTCGTTTAATTAATGCCTTTGAGCCCAATACATTCCGAAAGCCGTTTCGGATTTTTCGCGGCGTTATTAATATGGGAATGGTTTGTTGCTGCCACAAACCATGAAACGACAGGGCATCTTGTAAGCCAAAATAGGCTGGTTGAATTGCAAACACTAAAACATTTGGGTCTTTTCTAAAAGAATAGGTTCCCCGGGCAATGCGATGGATTTCTTTTCTTTTTAGCAAGTGGTTTAACAAAACATTCACATATTGGGGATTGATTTTTTTGTGGGCAAAATGGGTTTTAATGTCTCTAATTGAAAAAACCGTTTTTTTTGCAAACTGCTGCCGGATTTCTTTGATATATTTCATGCCAAAAGCCTTTTTTGAATCTTTTCCAGCATGTTTTTACTGGAAGGGGCAATTCCTGAAAAAACAAGTGTTTTGAGATTTTTTTCATCTACTGGTGCTTTACTGTTTTTAATCAGTTTTTCAAGTTCTTTTCGCGCCCTATCGATTGTGTCTGTTTTTCCAAGCAGAAAAAAAACATCATACAAATCCCGAACCAAGCCCCGGTTCAAATATGCTGCGGATTTTTCTTTTAGCAGCTCTTCGGGGGATAATGTAAAAATCTCGGTCGAAGACCCGTTTGTCTTTTCAAAAGAGGTCGAAATTATTTCAGGGCTTTTTCGGACGGAAATTTCCAAAGAAACTTCGGTTTGAAAATTGGATATTTTGGCGAAAACAGTATTTTGGGTTTGTTTGAACTTTGCTAAAAACAAGCCGCGCTTTTTGATTTCTTCCTCTAAACCTTGCTTGAACTTCCTGTCAACCAACGCATAAAAATCAAGGTCTTCTGAAAACCGGTTTCCCTGCAAGCAACGCCAAATCGCCGTTCCGCCATGCAAGACCGCTTTTGGAAAAACAGAATAAACCAAATCCACAACTTCATCCTGTAATTCAGCCAATTGAACGTGGGATTGGCGCTTTAACACGTTTTTTAACGGAATCCGCATTAACGATAAGAACAACCAAACTTATAAAAAACTATTAGTTTGGTTAATCCAACAAAAAGCGCTTTTTTCGGCTTCAAAATACCAAAAATCAAGCGAAAGGGATTCGCTATCCGTTGTATTCTACGATTTGACCGTTCTGGACTTGGTAAATCATGAATGGTTTTTCAGTTACTTATCCAAAAGAATCAAATTTTACAAGGCCTGTTATGTCAGGTAATTCTTGAGCTTCGCACCCAATTTGGGCCCATCATTCGCGAATATTCTGTTTTAACAATCCGCCAGCACCACAAATGGAATTACTATCCTTTTAGTGAGTAAAAACAAAACTGCTTATTTCTGCACGAGTTTGAATTATTTTTATTCATACGCCACGAATTTTCCGTTTCGAACAGTTTTCATGACAATGGGAATTATAGGGTCTCCGTTCTCGTCAAAAGAAATGGTTCCAACAATACCATCATACTCGATTTCATATAATGCTTCTTTAATGCAATCCGTGTTTTGCTCGCACTTTCGAAGCGTATTGGCAATAATGTGTACGGCATCATACATCATGGGCGCAAATCCCCCGGTTGGCACCTCAAATTGTTGCAAGTATGCTTGTTCATAGTGAATTGCTTTTGGATTATCCTTTCCAGCAACAAAATGATACGCATAAATAACACCTTCCGCTAATGCACCCAATGCGGCTATGGCGCTCTGGCTTTCAAAGGGCGGGCCGGCCAAAATCGTGGATTCCATTCCCAGTTCATTCATTTGTTTAATCACATCAATGGTATCCTGATAACCCGGAATAAAAACCACTTCGGGATTTTCGTTTTTTATTTTGGTTAATTGAGAGCGAAAATCAGTATCGCCTTGTGCATAGGTTTCAATACCCACAATCGAACCGCCTCGAGACTCAAAATCAGTAACAAAAGAATCTTTTAACGCAAGCCCAAATTCATTGTTAATCAACAAAACAGCTGCTGTTGACAAACCCTGTTCTTTCAGGAATTCCGCTGATTTTTTGGTGTAAAAAGTAGCGGATGGCTGGATTCTAAAAATATAGTCTCCCGCGCTGGTAATGGTTGGAGAAAGCGCAATAGCCATTACAATTACTTTATCTTGTTCTGCAACAGGAGCACTAGCAACCACTACTCCCGAAACCCACGAACCCAATACCACGGGAACCTTATCAATATTCACTAGTTTTTGCATTCCGCTAGTACCAATGGATGGTTCGGCTTGGTCATCTTCAAAAATAACTTCCAAGCGTTTTCCATTAATACCGCCAGTCGAATTGATTTCTCCTTGTGCTAGCAAAATCGCGTTTTTAATTTCAATGCCATAAACAGCATTCTTTCCACTTAATGGCAACAATGCACCAATAGTGATTGTTTCTTCATTGCTTGGCGGGGGTGTTGTACAACCCATTACCAAAAAAAGGCTTAGAATCACTAGACAACCAATTAGTTTCCAGTATTTTTTGTGCGCTGCTTTCATAACTCGTTTTTCCTTGTAGTTAATTCTGTTTAAAAGTTTTAGCCCAGTTCTATTTTCCCGAAAAATCCTTTGGGGCGGAAAATTAAAATCAATAATAGTATCAGCGCGTACAAAAACTGTCTGGCTGGCCCGACCAATGAGGATGGAAAACCGATAAAACGCAATGGCTCGGGCAATAACACTAAAATAACCGCTGCAATAATGGTTCCTCTAAGCGAAGCCATTCCGCCAATAATCACAATCGCCAACAAGGGAATGATTTGCAAAATCGTAAACGAGGATGGATCAATAAAAGTAATATAATGCGCGTACAAGCTCCCCGCCAATCCTGCAAAAAAAGCACTGATTCCCAAGGCAAAACTTTTTACCTTAAAAGTATTTTTTCCCAGTACTCGCGTGGCCAATTCATTATCCCGCGTGGCTTCTAATACTTTTCCAAAAGGAGATTCCACGATTCGCTTGATTATAAAATACGAAACGATTACAATCGCAAACGTTAATATCAAAAAGCTAAAATTATCCGCAAAAACAAATCCCCCTATTTCAGGACGCGGAATGCCCGGCAAACCCAAAGGGCCTCTGGTTAAGTCCGTCCAGTTTAAGGCAATCGCATAAATCACAAACGAAAAACCCAAAGTAGCTAATGCCAAATAATCGCCTTTGAGTTTGTTCGTAGGAATGGATAAAATTAATCCGAATATCATGGCCATTATTCCCGCTGCAATAAAAGCAAACCAAAAAGGATATCCGCTTAAGGCAAGTAGTGCAGAGGTGTAAGCACCCACCGCATAAAACGCAATGTGTCCTAAGTTGAGCAAGCCGGTAAATCCCATGGCCAGTTGTAAGGAAATTGCGAGAATAATGTAAATTCCGATTAGAATCAGCAAGTGAATAAGGTATGCTTCTATCATACTACTTTACCTCGCTTTTTCGAATTCCCAGTATCCCTTGGGGACGAAATAACAAGAAAACAAACAATACCACGAATGCAATTGCATCCTTATAACCCGATGGCAAGAACCAAATCCCAAAGTTTTCTGCAAAGCCCAGTAAAAACGCGCCCAAAACCGCGCCGGGAACGTTTCCAATTCCCCC
>JAHJAQ010000126.1 GCA_018813975.1 Microcaldota archaeon | reverse complement strand
TTGTCGGGAGAAATGTTTTTTCCTTTTTTACAAGCAGTATGATCGCACTTTAAAGAGTCGGGAGAAATGTTATGGGCAATCATAATGCTGGGGTGCAACGAGCGAAAATCGAGTACCGCAATGTTTTCGTGCAAGCCCGGAACCGGTTCTTTTACATACCCCCCAATAAAAGAACTCATTAAGCGTTGTTTTATGGTTCCTTCGCTTGGTTTGTTGGGGGCCAGGGTATTGGTTTCATGGCTTTTGATAAGTAATAGGGCTTCGACTGCTTGAGAAGCAGAGGTTCTGCACAAATCAAACAAGGAAAAGCGGATGAGCCTGCAAAATTCCACTAATAATGGCCAGTATTGTTCTACAATTTTGAGAGTAAAAGCAGCATCTTCTAGATTGTATTGAAACAATTCTTCCAATCCTTTTTCAGTATCCCAAATGCGATTAATATCGTTTGCTTTTAACTTGTTTTTTTCTGTGCCAAAAAGACTTTCTACCACGGATTCTAAATCAAACTTGACTAAGCTTATCACGCCAAATCGGGATAATAATCGTACTAATTGAAAAGCGTCCAGGTGTTGAATTCCTTTTAGTTTGGCAGCGTTTTCCAATCCTTTTCTTTTGAGAACGGGTTCGCTTTGGTTATATCCTAGTGGTGCTTTTAATCCAAGTGTTTTGGCACGGTCTTTTATATAAGGGAAGTCAAAACTATCCCCATTGTAGGTGATTAATACGTCTAGTTCTTTTTTTTGTACTTCTTGAAAAAAGCCTTGTATCATTTCTTTTTCGGTTTCAAAGATTCGAGCGTTTTTTTTCGTTGACCATTGTTTTTTCGTGGAAAAAATAAGGGTTTTTTTTCGGTCTGCCAGTGAAATCATGAGAATCGGGTCTTTGGTGGGGTCGGAGAATCGGCCTGGAGAATAGGTTTCCAAATCAAATGCCGCTAGTTTTAGTTTTGGAATTTCAGTGCTTTCTGTTTTTTTGATTTTTTGAATAATCTTAGACCCGTTTTGTTCTGTGAATTGTATTTTGAGTTCGCTGAGCGGTTGTAAGGCACTATCAGTCAAATAGCGTTTCGTGAATGGAATGTCATATTCTCTTCTTTCCAGTTCTCCCCATTCTCTTAGTTCGCTTCGAGCTGCAATCAAGTCTCGCGTGCTTTTAAAGGAGAGTTTTAAAACGTTTTTTTCATTGGCTTTGGGTTCTGTTTTAATGCCTGTAATGGATATCCTGTTTTCACCAAAAAAACTTTTTTCGAGTTTTGCCTTGGTTTTGGAAAGGTCATTGCAGATCACAAAAAAATAGGGTTTAAAGGAAGGATCTGTGAATAATTCGAGGCCTTGAGGGGTTCGAACAAATAATTGGATTTCAGACTCGTTTTGCTCGTTGGTGCGATAATCCGCGTCTAATAGTATTCCGCTTGTTTCGGGCATTATAGTCGTTTTCTAATAGGTTTGATTCAATTTTTAAGAGTATTATCCTCGTCTAAAACCGTGTGTTCGAATTTCTTTTTTCCCTTGACTTGATTTTTTTAGCTTTTCTAAAATTTCCAGGCCGCTATCTTTGTGTGTTCCGTTTGGCATGGCCCGAATTCGTTTTTCTAATTGTTCAAGATTAACCCTCGGCACTTCAAAAAACACCAGTTCTCCATTTGGTTTTTCTCCAACATTCATTGGTTTCCAGTTGGCTTGTATTCCAGATTCTTGAGCTATTTTGGAAGCCAGTTCTTTTGCTCTTTTTTGAACCCGTTCCGAGTGACGACGAAATTTGGCTATATCTCTTTTCCATTTTTTTGGAGATATTGTGTGTGCTGTCCTGCTAATATTGTAAAATGTTTCTATTCCTTTTTGGGAAGTGCGCGTTAGTTTAATCTGTTTCAAAAAAGTAGTGTTGGAGAACTGTCCTGTTTTAGGGTTTATTCCGCTGGCAATTAATTTGGGAAACTGTTGGGGGTATAATATGTGGGCAATTCCAAGCGCAAGTTCTTCTTGAGGCGATTGGCTGTGTCGTGCGTTGCGCCTTACTAGTGGTATTCGTTGTCCCATTCTGCTTTGTTCTTTCCATGAAACACTGGTTACGGTTGCATGATCTCCGACAATTTTGATTCTTGGCATTCTAAGTTTTTGAATTCGGTCGGATACACGTTTTTTTATGCCTCTCATGGTATATCTAGTGCGGATTTTCTATTAATATTTTTTGTGCAAAAAACCCAATTACCCG
>JAHJAQ010000144.1 GCA_018813975.1 Microcaldota archaeon | reverse complement strand
GCGAGCAGTGTGATGACAACGGAGCAAACACAGACACACCATGCACACCTGGTTATGAGTCAAGCTGCACATATTGCGACACATCATGTCAGGAACACACAGTTGACGGTCCATATTGTGGCGACGGAATCATGAATGGTCCAGAAGAATGTGACGGCACAGATGGTGTTGGTCCACACGAGGCATGTTCACAAACATGTGAGTTAGAAGACCTTACATACTGTGGTGATGGAATTATGCAGTTCCCAAATGAAGAGGGAATTGGTGGTCCTTTGAATGATGGTTATGAAGACTGTGACGGCACAGATGGTGTTGGTCCTTTCCAGACATGTACAGTAGAATGTGAATTAGTTGACTACACATACTGTGGTGACGGCATATGGCAGAACCCAAACACATGGGGCAATGGTGGTCCATCAGGAAAGGGTGACGAAGAGTGTGACGGCACAGACAACGTGGGTCCTCATGAAACATGTGAAAGTGATTGTACTATAACTTACTTAACTTACTGTGGTGATGGAATTACACAGCTCCCAAATGAAGAGGGAACAGGTGGCCCATACAATGACGGTTATGAAGACTGTGACGGCACAGACAACGTAGGCCCACATGAGGTATGTGAAAGCGATTGTACAGTGACCGACTTAACGTACTGTGGCGATGGAATTGCACAGACACCAAACGATGAACTTCTTGGCGGTCCAGTTAATGACGGTTTCGAGGAATGTGACGATGGCAATGGTGTGCCTGGTGACGGTTGTTATGATTGTACATTAGAGATACCAGACGACTGTCTTGAAGCTGATTATGTATTTGAATTTGAAAAACTATTGGTTTGCGGTGACGACTGCTCACAGACCTGTCCAACTTTGGACATGACCTCAATCGATGTGCCTGTAGGTGCAAGATATGATGTTGAAGGACGAGTATATAGAGGAGCTCCAGGACAGTGCCAGCCACACGAAGATTTCTACTTGGAAGTAAATGGCGAATTCGGTCCTGACACAGTAGATGATCCAGGTGCATGCGCAATCTCAGTAAGGATGGATGAACTAGGAGATTTCTACTTCAATACTGGATTAAATGATGTTGAGATGCACACAGCAGCAATGTGTCCACCAGACCAAACAGCAGAAAGCGTCCGACTGGACAAGTTATGTTTATATTACGTAGAAGAATGTGGTAACGGAATCGTAGATGCAGGTGAACAGTGTGACGAGAACGGAGCAAACACAGACACACCATGTGATCCAGCTTATGATTCAAGCTGCACATACTGTGACACAACATGTAACGAGCACACACTTGAAGGCCCATACTGCGGCGACGGAATCATGAATGGTCCAGAAGAGTGTGACGGCACAGACGGTGTTGGTCCATATCAGTCATGTTCACAGACATGTGAGCTAGTTGACTACACATACTGCGGCGATGGCGTATGGCAGAACCCAAACACATGGGGCGACGGCGGTCCATCAGGAAAGGGTGACGAGGAATGTGACGGCACAGACAACGTAGGTCCACATGAAGTATGTGAAGAAGACTGCACTCTGACACACTTTACATACTGTGGCGACGGCATCATGCAGACACCAAACGATGAATTCCTTGGTGGTCCATTTAATGATGGTTACGAAGACTGCGACGGCACAGATGGCGTAGGTCCTTATGAAGTTTGTACAGACAATTGTGTATTGCTATCAGATGATCTTTGTCCTTTAGTTGAGGTTATCACACCAGAAGACAACGATCCAATACTGTGGTACAAGGACGGCATTCTAGTAAAGGCATCTGTTTCAGACCCATTCCCATCCTCAGGGATTAAGGAAGTTAGAGTAGGCTTCCACGACATAACACATACCTGGGATGACGGAATGTTCATCATGGCATACAAGGGGGCCAGTGGATTCTTTGAATACCAGTGGGACTCAACAAAACCAGGCCTTCCAGCATGCGGTATTGTTCAGGCAGATGTATTTGGTGAGGATTACGAAGGTAATGGCGCAAGAAATGAGTGCGGAGACACAAACACATTCGGTATTGACAATGCACCACCTATTACAGAGAAGACAATAGGTGATCCAAAGCACGGAGATGGTTACTACGTAACAACTGACACATTATTCACTCTCACAGCAACAGACTGTGGTACTGGTGTTGACTACATACACTATGAGATCTGGTGGGACAGTGATGACGATACATTTGTTGACACACAGGTCAGGGAAGAAACAGTTCATAGTAATCAGACAAGCTTCACATTTGAAGAAGAGTCAATCCACGAGATCCGATGGTACGCAGCTGACCTTATTGGAAACGTAGAACAGATGCATTACCAGGAACATGCAGTTGATGATTCAGAGCCAGAAACAACAAAGACAGTTGGTGATCCAAAGGTAGAATGCACTGGTGGAGAATGTGATTACTACATAACACAACAGACAGAGATCACATTTGAATGCACAGACCCAGAACCACATCCAGCAAATGATGTTACAGTATATTACAGATACAGCATAAACGGCGGTGATTGGACAGAGCCAATGGTATACGATGGCCCATTCACATTCCCAGAAGACTCAGAACACACAATTGAATACTGGTGTGTAGATGCATTGGGTAATGAAGAAGAACATCAATTTGAGGTTGATATTGTTGACACAGAGCCACCAGAGATAGAAAAGGTCGTAGGTGAGCCAAAGCACGCTTGTGAACCACAGGAAGAATGTGATTATTATGTAACTCAAGACACTCCAATCACAGTCACAGCAACAGACCCACAGCCACATCCAGTAAATGATGTAGAATTGTGGTGTGAGTGGGAATGGACAAATGATGATGCAAATGGATACCATGAGCCATTCTTGGTTGATGGACCTTTCACATTCACAGAAGACTCAGAGCATTATCTACACTGCTGGGCAATTGACGCTCTTGGAAACAGGGCAGACTTCTATGAGTTTGACATCGTAGATACAGAAGAGCCTGAGATAGATAAAAGTGTAGGTCAACCAAATCATCTTTGTGAAGAAGGAGAGGATTGCCACTACTACATTACACAGGATACAGAGATCACACTTGAATGTGTAGACGCAGATCCACATCCAGTTGATCACACAACCCTTTACTGGAGATTATACCTAGACGGTGAAACACCACCAGAATTCACAGTTGAGGAAGATAGTGAAGTAAGAATCCAGAATACAGAAGACTCACGACACATCCTTGAATACTACTGTGAAGACATATTAGGAAACACAAACGATGATGACGGAGATCCATGGATGGAAATAGATATAGTTGAAAGCCAGCCACCAGAAATAGAAAAGGTCGTAGGTGAGCCAAAGGTAGCATGTGAGCCAGAGGATGAATGTGATTATTACGTAACTCAGGACACTACAATTACAGTTACAGCAGTTGATCCAGATCCACATCCAGTAAACCACGTAGAATTGTGGTGTGAGTGGGAATGGACAGACGGACAGTCAGGCGGAATTGTAGGCCCATTCTTGGTTGATGGACCTTTCACATTCACAGAAGACTCAGAGCATTATCTACACTGCTGGGCAGTCGATGCTCTTGGAAACGAGGCACACCTGTACGAGATTGACATAGTTGACTCACAGGAGCCAGAAACAACAAAGACAGTTGGCGAGCCAAAGGTAGCATGTGAGCAGGGAGAAGAGTGCGACTACTACATTACACAGCAAACAGAGATCACATTTGAATGCACAGACCCACAGCCACATCCAGTTGATGATACTACAATATATTACAAGTACAAGATAAACGACGGTGAATGGTTGGGACCATTCGTATACGAAGAGGCATTCACATTCACAGAAGACTCACGACACACACTTGAATTCTGGTGTGAGGACGCTCTTGGAAACGAGGAAGAGCATCAGTTTGAAGTTGATGTTGTAGACACACAGATTCCAGTGATAAACAAGACAATGGGAGAGCCAAACCACTTATGTGAGGAAGAAGTAGAGGACTGCCACTACTACATCACACAGGATACAGTTATCACACTTGATTGTTATGACGAGGATCCACATCCAGTTGATCATGTAACCCTTTACTGGAGAGACTACTTGGATGGTGACACACCACCAGAGTTCACAGTTGAGACAGATGGTTATGTTGAGATTCAAAGGAAGAGGATTCACGACACATCCTTGAATACTACTGTGAAGACGCATTAGGAAACATGAATGATGATGAAGGATATCCATGGATGGAGATTGATATAGTTGACACACAGCCACCAGAAATAGAAAAGGTGATCGGAGATCCACACTTTGGTTGTGAAGTTGAAGAGGACTGTTACGTAACTCAGGACACTACAATAACAGTCACAGCAACAGACCCACAGCCACATCCAGTAAACCACGTAGAATTATGGTGCGAGTGGGAATGGACAAATGATGATACAAATG
>JAHJAQ010000125.1 GCA_018813975.1 Microcaldota archaeon | reverse complement strand
CTACTACGCTGTTTTTCAAAAAAGTGAAAGTAAATGGATTGAAATCAGTTATCGCGAATTTGTTTACAAAAATAGCGATTCCTGAAACCAGTCCAGCGAATAAAACCAGTAATAATCCTTTGTTTTGAGGCAGCATGGGAAAATAAAAGAAGATTAGGAATAAAAATGGTGTATGCGCATCCTTGTTTTTGGAAATCCACTAGTCCCCAGGGATTCTATTGCCTTGCAAGCCCTTCCCTTTCTCCAAGAACGGTTTCCGGACATTGAATTCGTAGAGTTTGATGCTGTGGAAAGCCTGGAAAAAGAAGGACCCGAACCCATTATTTTAGATTGCGTTCAAGGCATTCCACACTGTGAAATCATTACGGACTTGGCTCGATTGGAAAGAGCCTCTAGACAGGTTTCCATGCACGATTTTGATTTACGCGAAACCCTTTTTTTATTGCACAAAATGGGATTAATAAAAAAAACCCAGATTATTGCGATTCCCGTTCAGTACGGGCTCGAACCAGCCGTTCAAGAAGTCACAGAACTCATTCAAGAACTGTTAGAACAAGAAAAAAACTAGTTTTTGGGTTTGTCACCAGTCCATTTTACGATTAAGAAATGACTGGCACAAGAAAAACAAGGATCGTACGCGCGAATGAGTTTTTCCATTTCAAAAATAATTTTTTGCTTGGGCTGGTCTAATAATGGCGGAATGAGTTTTTTCAAATCGTTTTCCATATTAATCTGATTTTGACTAGAAGGCGTAATAATGTTTCCATAGCGAAGCTTTCCATCCGAATTAATACTAACCAAATAATACAGATTCCCCCTCGGGGCTTCAATCAAGCCAATGCCATCAGCTGCTTTTGGTTGTAAAACCGGTTTGGATTCTGGTTTGAAATCAGTTGATTCCAATACTTCAAGCGCATTATCAATACAATGCAATATTTCAATTCCTTGAGCCAGATTATTGTGAAAAATGTTTTTAGAAGGAAAAACCTTTAAGTATTCTGAACACTCTTTTTTGGTTTCAGCATTCAATTGTTTTTGATTCATGTTTAATCGCGCCAAAGCCCCCACCATATAATCCTCTCCTTCTAGTTCGTATCCGGAAGCCTGAGAATAAGGAATCACGCGATGGTTTAAGTGTTCAAAATACCATTGAGGCGAAACACAAAGCCCTGCAGAACTGTGAATTTCTCCAGTCAAAAAATCGTATTTGTCTCCAATGACCGCTACAAAATCCGTGTTACGTTCAAACAAAAAATCAGATTTGGAAAAAATGTCAATTAGTTTTAGCACGGCAGGCCGATTTTCTTTGAGTTCTTTTACGAGCGTTTGGATTTCTTCTTTTTTAGGAACATTAGTATAATAGCCTACTTGGCTATACAAACCATGAATCGCCCGCCCCAAAACCAATTTGGACAAAGCATTTCCCACCCCTTTAACATGAAAAGCTTGGTGCACTACTTCTTTGTGGTTATCCAATAATTCCATTACAGAATCTTTTCCCAATACATCGGGCAAAGAAAAAAAGTAGGCGTGCATGGCATGATCGCGAATGTTCAAACCATACATGGAAAGTTCTCTCAACAATTGGGTTTGTTCTGAAACCTGAAAATTCAGGGCATTTTCTAGGGCAATTGTAGAACAATTCAAATGGGCAACACTACATGTTCCACAAATGCGAGAGACTAATTGAGGTACTTGACTATAATGCTTGTTGCGAATGGCCTGGGTGTAAAAACGCTTGTTTTCCGCCACTTTTAAGTGCACGTTTTTTACTTCTCCTTTTCGAACATTCACTTCTATTTCTGCATGACCTTCAATCTTAGAGATCTGATCTAAGGTAATATCCAAATCGTGCATGTGCGACATTATACCACCCCAAATTCTTTCAAATACTTATCCATCATAGCACAAAAGCTTTCTTCAATAATAGGACAACCTGGTACTTGATCATCCACTTTAATAAGCTCGTGCAAGGGCACTACTTTTTCGCGGTGATCAAAATGTTCTAGAATGGACTGAATTTCTTCCAGTATTTTTTTATCAAAAAAATTGCGGTGATTGGAAGGAGACCCATTAATCGCACACGAACCAATTGCCACTACTTTTTTAGAAGCAGCCCGAATGGTTTTCAAACGTTTTTCTTCTTTTTCGTTTGAAATCGCCCCTTCAATAAAAGCAACATCCAGAGGAGTGATTTCATTATGGCTTTTGAGAACGCGTGCATTCCTAAAATCCACTTTTTCCACCCACTCAAAAAACTTGTAGTTTAGGATCTCCAAGAACTGTATCACACAGCCCTCATCACCCGTAAACGAAAAAATCCCTACCTTTAGCTTTTTGTGCATGTACAAAATAGGATAGACCCCTATAAAAAATTACGGAATTCGGAATCATTTGTTTTTAGTGGCTTCAATAAGGTAAAGATTTCCGCGATAACCACTGGGGCGTTTAAATCCGGGCGTATCAACAAGAGAAGTAATTCGAACAGAAAAACCAGCTGTCTGTAAATCTCTCTTGATTCTCTTAAGCCCTAGCGGACGTTTGACAACCGAGCCATAACCAGCTCCACCCCCTTCGATTAATAATATAGTTCCCTTTGGTTTTAAGATTCTGCGGAACTCCTTGAACAATGGCACTAACTGCTCGTTTTTGAAATAACGCATGCCGTGCGTAATTGAAATCGTGTCAAATTCTTTATCCGAAAATGGGGTTCGAAAATTAAAATCCACGAGCACGCGTTTTCGCTTTCGATAAGGATAACGTGTTAGCATTTCCCGTGAAAAATCAGCGGCCACTACTTTCCGGATGTGCGAAGCATCTTGGATAAAAGAATTAAAACCACACATTGCCTCTAACACTTTTCCATGTACTTTGCTGGTTAACAACTGCATTTTAGCATTGGCAAAAGGCCCGGCAATATCTCCCGGCATTTGCCGTGCATAATGATCCCGCCATTCCCGTGGACTTCTTTTTTCAAAGTGAAGTTCGTGAGGAAGTTTTTCAATCTCTTTCAAAATAGCATGTGCTTTTTTGGTTTTTCCGCTTTCATGTAAGGCATCTGCCTGCTTTTTTAGCGCTCTAGCCCGGGCAAGCACACGCGGGTTATTTAAAATATTAAAGTCGAATCTTCTGAAAATGCCCCCCTGCTTAGCCGAACCTGCAGAAGAAGATTGAAAAATAGCATCTTCTCCAGGAAACGCCAGCGAAAAATGAACAAAGTGCGTGTGGTTTGGTTCTGGCCAATACTCTAAAACAATGTGTTTGCCACGAGAAGGGGGCAAGGGCAATCCAGAAGGACTGGGTCTTTTGGCCTGGCTTTTCAAGAAAATCGCCAATAGCATATTTCTTTCTTTGAACTAAAAAGCAACAGGTACTCGAAAGAAAGGTAACTGCAAAAAAAAAGAGTTACTGTTATTTTTCTTGAAATGCTCGCAGACTTTTTTGAAGAGTAAAAAGTGCTAAGGTAGCACATTTTATCCGGGTTTGAATGACGCCGCCCAGTTCCTTGAAAACGGCTTCTGGTTTCAAAGCCAGAACTTGGGAAACGGTTTTTCCTTTTACCAGCCCCGTTAGAACAGAAGCAGCTGCAGTGGAAATCGCACAGCCTTGTCCCGTAAAATAGGCTGACTTGATTTTGTTGCCGTCCAATTGAATAAAAAGATGCACTTTGTCCCCGCAAACCGGATTTCCCCCTTTTGCTTCCAAAGAAAAAGAATCAGGCTTGCCATAGTTTAAGGGTTCTTTATACAAATGCAAAATGATCTCCGAAAATAACTCGTTTTCTTCTCCAAATGGTTTCAAGCAAATTACACCTTAAACACTTTTTTGGTTTTTTCAATAGCGTTAACCAATCGCTCTACTTCGGCTTCAGTATTATAAATGTACAAACTCGCACGCACAGAATTATCCGCCCCTAGTTCGCGCAACAAGGGTTGGGCGCAATGATTTCCGCTTCTCACTGCAATTCCCTCTGAATCCAATACCGTAGCGACATCGTGCGGATGAACTCCTTTAAGATTAAATGAAAACAAGGCACACTTTTTAGATGGAGTGGGACCATACAACCCCACTTCTTTAATAGCACTCAAGGCATCAAATGCTTTTTTACCAATCTTTTGTTCAAAGTGGTGAACGGTTTCCAATCCAATTTTTTGCAGGTAATCTGCCGCTACTTTCCACCCAATAGCGCCCGCAATGTTTTGAGTGCCTGCTTCAAACTTCCAGGGCAATTCATTCCAAGTGGCTTTCTCCCAAGAAACCGTTTCAATCATTTCTCCGCCCGTTAAAAAAGGAGGCAAAGATTCCAATAATTCTTTTTTTCCGATTAGACAACCGATTCCAGTGGGTCCGAGCATTTTGTGTGCGGAAAACGCCAAAAAATCCGCTTCTAATTTTTTAAAATTAACTGGGAGGCGGGGGACTGATTGAGCCGCATCCACAATTAATAGCGCATTCGCGTCATGCACTTTTCGCGCGATTTCTTTAATGGGATTAATGGTTCCCAAAACATTTGAACAGTGTGTGATGGAAACAATCTTTGGTTTTTTTTGCAATAAAACATCCAATTGTTCCAAATCCAATTCAGAATTTTTTTTTAAGGGAACAAATCCGAGTTTAATGCCAATTTTTTCTTTTAATTGAATCCAAGGAACCAAATTTGCATGGTGTTCCATGTGACTTAACAATACAGTATCGTCTTTTTGCAAGACTTTTTGTTGGGCAAGCGAAAAAGCCAATACGTTAAGCGATTCTGTGGTATTGCGCGTAAAAATGGTTTCTGCTGGTGTTACTCCTACCAATTCTCCAATGATTTTTCGAGCATTTTCAAACAATTGGGATGCTTCTTCACTTAACACATACTTTCCACGATGCACATTAGCATTATGGTTTTCATAAAAATCCGTAATCGCGTTAATAACCTGAAACGGCTTTTGGGTAGTAGCTGCATTATCCAAAAACGCTAGTGGCTTTCCATTAATCTTTCGTTTTAGAATCGGAAAGTCCTTCTTGATTTTTTCTGTGTTCATTTTTCTTTTCTCCTATGCGGCCTTGTGTATTTTTTGCCATTTTTCTTCCAATAATACCGTTAGAGGCGCCCAAAAGACTGATGGCAATTCATGAATCAGGGTTTCCAAAAAACCCATGGTTACTAGTTTTTTAGCGGTTTTTAGATTTAAACCGCGCGATTGCACATAAAACAATGCACGATCATCCAAAGGGGTTATTGTAGCAGAGTGCGTAGCTTTTACATCATCCGCTTCAATTTCCAAGCCAGGAATTGAATTGTTGGAAGCATTTGGACTTAATAACAGACCATGCGATTCTAGCAATGCAACGGATTGTTGGCCAGCAGGCAGGATTTTGATCATGCCGTCAAAAACACTATTGGCTTGTTGATCCAGTACCGATTTGAAAATCGAATGGCTTTTTGTAGATTGAACTTTGTGTAACACCAAACAATTCAGGTCCAAGCGATCTTTTTTTCCCGCCAAATTCCAATCTCGCTGAATACCATGCGCACCTGTTCCATTTAATACCGTGGAAACACAACCGCGCAATAAGCCGCCATTATTCCATGCATTGGCAGCAAACAAGTGACTTTCTTGTTGTAATATCGCTTGTTGGGAAACAATGGCTTCTTTTAAAAAATCAAATTCGCGCACCAAAAAAACCATGGCCTTAGGTTCTACTAAAATTGTTTGGTTTAGCCTGACCTTTTTTCCACGAACGCTTTCTAACAAAGACAGTTTTGAAGTGTTTTGTTTTACAATAATAACGGTTTTGGCTAAAACGTTTTCTGGAATACTTGTTTTCCAATGCACCAGTTTTTCAAGTTTGGATTGGAATGAAAAAACCAATACAAAACCAGTGGAAAAAGCAGCATTAATTTTGGCTTCAAACTGATCTTTGGGAACAGTTTCGTTTTCCAATGCGGTTTTTAGTTCGCTTTCAAATTCTTGCAAGGCTTGTTGCCAAGACAATACTAGAATTCCCATTTTTTGTAGTTCAACAGGCAACACCATTTGAGTAGAGGAAACTTTCGCATTGGATAGTTTTTCAAGCAATGGAATATTAGAATACTTTCTTTTTTGCAATGGTTTTTTCTGGGCAATAACCGCGTTTTTTTCACGGTACGCTTTTAGCCAGTCCGGTTCTTTCCAATTCGCTTTCATTTTAATTCTTATCCAACTGTGTTTTCCATTTCCATTTCAATTAAGCGGTTTAATTCCACAGAATATTCCATGGGCAAAGACTTTACAAACGGTTGAATAAAACCCAATACAATCAAAGTCAAAGCTTGTTCACGAGACAATCCTTTTGACATTAAATAAAAAAGTTCATTATCACCAATTCGCCCTACTGTTGCTTCGTGCCCAACAGTAGCACTTGGATTATCCACTTCAATGTAAGGATAGGTATCGGTTCGAGAATTTTCATCCAATAGTAGGGCGTCACATTGAACCGTGCTTTTCACGTTTTGCGCGTTTTTCGCTATTTTTAACAAGCCACGATAACTATTCCTACCACCATCCTTGCTAATCGATTTACTGGTAATAATGCTCGTGGTATTTGAAGCCAAATGCACGATTTTAGCCCCTACATCTTGGTGTTGGTTTTTTCCCGCCAAAGCAATACTCAATATTTCTCCTTTGGCGCCAGCTCCTTTCAAAAAAATTGCCGGATACTTCATACTCACTTTAGAACCCAAGTTTCCATCCACCCATTCAATCGTGGCATTTTCGTGGGCAATGGCTCGTTTGGTAACCAAATTGTAAATATTGTGCGCCCAGTTTTGAATGGTAGTATAACGCACATGCGCCTCTTTTTTGGCAATTACCTCTACTACGGCCGCATGCAACGAGTTCTTGGAAAAACGCGAAGCCGTGCAGCCCTCAATATAATGCACTTGGCTGTTTTCATCTGCAATAATAAGCGTGCGTTCAAACTGGCCAAATTGTTCAGCATTAATTCGAAAATAGGCTTGTAAGGGAATAGTTACTTTAACGTCTTTGGGCACGTATACAAAACTCCCACCACTCCAAACCGCGCTGTTCAAGGCAGCAAATTTGTTATCTGCAAAAGGAACCAAGGTGCCAAAATGTTCTTGTACGAGTTCTGGAAATTTTTTTAAGCCATCATCCATACTCAAAAAAACCACGCCTTGTTTTTCCAGATCTTTTCGAATACTATGATACACTACTTCAGAATCAAATTGTGCGCCAACCCCAGCCAAAAACTTTTTTTCTGCTTCCGGAATCCCCAGCCGATCAAAGGTTTTTTTCACGTAATCTGGAACTTCTTCCCACTTGGTTTTGCTTTCTTTAGAAGCGCG
Organism: Microcaldota archaeon; assembly: GCA_018813975.1. GTDB lineage: Archaea > Iainarchaeota > Iainarchaeia > Iainarchaeales > JAGVWC01 > JAHJAQ01. The sequence goes on along the minus strand of JAHJAQ010000125.1, from coordinate 3,501 downwards.
CAAATAGTAAATGATTTCTTGAAAATCAATTTTTCCTAAATCCGCACCCCAAGAAGGCAAAGGCATTTTCAAAAAGGCTTTGAGTGCTTTTAACCTAAAATTCAGCATCCAAGAAGGTTCTTTTTTTAAGTGCGAAATTTCCCGAACAACTTTCTCATTCAATCCTTTTTCCAAAACAAAGTTATAGTCTTTTTGGCTAAAACTAAAATCTGATTTGGAATAATCAAGTTGAGAAAGAGCTCTTTCTTTTTGGTTTTTTGTCGGGTTCATTCTTGCAGCCCCTGGATTGAAATGCCTTTTTCGTGTAAGAGTCCAGTATACCCTTTTTGTTCTAAAGCATCCGCGAGTTCCAGACCATCCGAGAGCACTAGTTTTCCATCATACAACACATGCACAAAATCTGGTTTTAAGTAATCCAAAATGCGCTTGTAGTGCGTAATCACCAAGGCGCTAAAAGAAGGAGATCTCATTTTGTTTACAACCTCTGAAACGAGTTTTAAAGAATCAATATCCAATCCAGAATCGGTTTCATCCAATACCGCTAAAGATGGTTTGAACAAGCGCAGCTGTAGTACTTCCGAGCGTTTTTTTTCACCTCCGGAAAAACCCACATTCAAATCGCGTTTGGAAAAAGCAGGGGAAAAATGCAATTCTTCTGATACTTCTTTAATCTTTTTTTGTAATTCGAGCGGGTTGATTTTTTCTTGGGGGAAGCGGCCTTTGTATGCGTGAAACAAAAACTTGTTCAATCCCAACCCTTGAACCTCAAAAGGATATTGAAAAGACAAAAACAAACCCAATTGGGCTCTTTTGTTAGGGGGAAGTTTTAACAAATCGTGTTTGCCAAACAAAATCGTTCCTTTTGAAACTGAAAAAGAAGGGTGTCCTAATAATACATGCGCTAACGTACTCTTTCCGCTTCCGTTTGGACCCATGATCGCGTGAATTTCTCCCGACCTTACCGTTAAATCCAATCCTTTAAGAATTTCTTTTCCATTTATCTGGACATGCAGATTCTTAACTATCAAAGTAGAGGATTCCATTTTTACAACACCTAGTGCATTCTTTCGCACTGATTATCACAACACGCACTCATATGGTGATCTAAAAAATGAAAAAGATTGGCAGAAGATCTTTTTTTGGATAGTTTTAAGCCATCCCGAACCTTTGGGTTCAAGGAATAAATGCGTTGCCTTCCTTCCGTATGAACCTCTACAAAATTACAGTGACGCAATATTTGCAAGGCATGCGATACCTTACTTTGCTCCCCCCTTACTATCTTACACAATTCTTGCACGGAACACGGTTTTTCTTCTAACGCCCGCAAGGTTTGAATGCGCAAATCATTGGCAATGGCTTTAAGACAAGACGCATATGGCCTTTCCTTCATATGAAAACTTCTTCATACAAGTGTATTTAAGGCTTTTGGTGCGCATTTTTTTGGTTGAACATGATTTCAAAAGAAAACGTAATTGAAGCCCTAAAACAAGTATTTGATCCGGAGATCCCAGTAAATGTATGGGATTTAGGCTTGATTTATGACATTCAAATCAGAGAAAAAGACACGGTTTTTTTGAAAATGACCATGACTTCTCCGGCTTGTCCTTTTGCAGGGGCGATTTTTGCCAATGTAGAGGCCAAGGTAAAAGAAATTACAGGGGCCAAAAAAGTAGAAATTGAACCGACTTTTGATCCGCCCTGGAATCCTGAAACTCGAATGACACCAGAAGGAAAAGCCCAAATGGAAATGATACGCTAAGTCAAAAAAGCGCGATAAAAAAATAGGCGAGGGAACAAACCCTCTTTTTTTGTTTTAGCATCCGGGGCAACCAGGTCCAATCATAGTATTTCCTCCTCTAAAAAAAAAATCATTATTAATATTTATACGCTTGAAAGTTTTAAAACCTTTCCAGGAGCCCTTCAAAAAAAGTTGTTTTGTTTTAGGATTCGGCTTTTTTGTTTTTTGAAACTGGTTTTCTCCTTCGAAAACGACAAAGCACGCGAAACACCACAAAAAACAGTGCCGCAATAATAGCCGCACCCACCCAATAAAAACCAATAATAGAAATTTTTTCACCTAACATCAAAAAGACCGGGGCAACGAGTTCTTGAAAATTAAAAGCTTTCAAAATATTTTCAGTAGCGGTTTCCCCTCCAATGCTTTGAAAAATCAGGTTAGATTCTAAAACCGGAATCATGCTCCCCAACCACCACATCAATGCACCAGTTACCAAAAAAATAAGGGCCAGCACCAAAAAAGCACTGGCACTACGCACTAAAAAAATAATCCCAACAACCCAAACAATGGCTAAGAAAATCAAAACCCATAACAAATCATTAATAAGACTCGCTGCGGCCAATTGTTGTTCAAATGATTCTTGGGCTTTCACCCCCCCTATCAAAGAGATTTCGTTCGGCAATTCTTTTACCAGGGCATTAATCGCCACAGGGTTTTGGAATGCTAAGGGTAATCTTTGTTGAATAGAAGCTGGCAACTTTTGTTTGGGTTCTGCAAGCGATAGTGACAAATTCAGTTCAGTGGTATTGCCATTCAAAAAACCAAAATAACGTGTAATCGCTTCACTTAATTGGTTATCAAACCATTCTTTAGAAAAAGTTTCTTCCATAATATCTTTTGCGTTTTGGGATCGAAGCGAAAAACCCGTTGCGCTAAAAACGCCTTCTTGAATGGTTTTTTCGAATGAAGAGGAGAACTGTTCGTAAATATCCACTCGCTCCACGAGTTCTGTCCAAGTATTCGGAGTTAACACGGTTTCTTTTACGGGAAACAGTATAGAAATCAATAAGATGTTTGTCAATAACAAAAAGGCGAGTATAATAACTGAAGACCATTTAATCGCGGTTACCGCACTCACAAAAAAAACCACTTAGAGTTAATCGCTTTCAATGCGTGGCGCCAAAAAATAAGCGAGACTAGCATCGCCAACCTTATAAGATAATTTGATGGGGGCATTGCTTTTTAAAAAAACACTCAAACTGGTTTCTGAATTAGCTGCTTTCAAAGTATCGGATAAAAAGTCTAATGGAAACATGGCATGACAATCTTTTTTGGATTTTAATTCCAGCAATCCTTTTTCTGCTTTATTGGTTTCAGAGTTTAATTCTCCTTTGCTAGAGGACGCTTGTACAAAAAAAGATTCTGATTTCACCCCCATGGTAACATGGGTGCTGATGAGAGAAGCGTCTTTCAAAGAATCTTGTAATACATCGGCTTTTAGGGTTAGTTCAGCATCAAAATCTATTTTGGGAATTGGAAGCTCTGCACTAGAAACATCAATCAAGGGAACGGAAAATCGCCTGGTCGCGGTTCCTTTGAAGGATACTTTTAATCGAGAATTTTGTTCATCCAATTCTAGAGTTAATTCGTCGTTTGGCTTTGCGCGCGCCATGATTTGGGCCAAATAGTCCAAGGCAATGCCAATCTTGGCGATTCCTTCTACAGAATAGGTCTTAAAAGCAGTTTTGGGCAAAGAAAAGTCT
>JAHJAQ010000124.1 GCA_018813975.1 Microcaldota archaeon | reverse complement strand
GTTTGCTTCACTGCTTTTTTTGTCCAAATCATGGAATCCATTGTTACACCTAAACTATCCTGCACTGGTCTTCAAAAAAACAAACCCAAAACTATGCGATTTCTTCCCACAAAACGCTTTTTAACCCGTAACAAACCAAAAAACACCAGTAAACCACAATATTCAAATAAATGTTTTTACCCTAAATAAAATAAAAAAAAGGAATGAAAATGGAACACAAATTAGTTGCTTTAACGGATATTCAGTTAGTCATAGATCGGGAAGGCGAATAAATGCAGGAAATCATTGAAAAGGCAAAAGTATTTGCACTGAACGAGATAGAACAATTTGGATTGCCTGACAAAAGGCATTTTGATTTTTCCAATCAAAAAGGCCAAGAAATAGCGGAAAAACTCGGAGCCGATAAGGATATTGTCTTGCTTGGAACCATTCTAATGGATGTGAAACTAGGAGAATGTTTTAAAGAAGGAAAACTGCAAGAGCACGTTGAAAGAAGTGTAACAGCCACTAAAGAATTTTTAGAACAATTTAAATTATCACAAGAACAAAAAAATAATATTATTAATTGTGTTGCAGCACATCACGCAAAAGAACCGTTTATTTGTAAAGAAGCAGAAATTTGTGCGAACGCAGATTGTTATCGCTTTCTCCATCCAAAAGGATTTTTTATCTACATAACAATTCTGGCGAAAGAGCGCATTGACTCCATTGAAGAAATATTAAAACAAACCGAAGCAAAAATAGAAGAAAAAAACAGTATTTTGTCCTTGTCAATTTGCAAAGAAGAACTAGAACCGTATTATAAAGAATACAAAAAACTGATTAAGGAAGCACAGTTATGATAATTAAAAAGAAAACCTGGCCGGAATTTTTTGAGCTTGTTAAAAATGGGAAAAAGTCTTTTGATGTACGCCTGGCAGATTTTGAGTGTAATGAAGGCGACACCCTTGTTTTGGAAGAATGGAATCCCAAAATAAAACAATACACTGGAAGGAGTATAACCAAAAAAGTTGGGGTCGTGCTAAAAACCAAAGAAATTGAATTCTGGTCCCCAGAAAAAATCGAAGAACACGGTTTTCAAGTAATACAATTAGAGAATTCAAAATAATGCTAAGAATTCTTCTCTTGAAAGTCCCGCCTGTTTTAAAATAGATAATAAGGTTTCCGGTGCAAGACTTTTGTGGTTTGGAATTGTTACGCGCCTAAATGGTTTTTTGTTTTCACGAAGAATAAAATGGCTGCCTGTTTGATGATCAAGCTCAAAATTTTTTTCATGCAAAACGCGCAAAAGTTTTCTTCCGGATAAAATAGGTAATTTCAGCTAGTTCACAGAAACCGCTTCGATCTCAATGTTTCGATCAAAAACACGTTCTTCAGGGTGTTTTTTCAAGCTAGCTAAATAGCCCTTAATAGCATCCTTAATATTCTGCAAGGCCTCTGCTTTAGTTTTGCCTTGAGAAATACAACCGGGCAGATTTGGCACTTCTGCTACCAACCAACCAGTTTCAATATCCTTGGTTAAAACAACCTTAAACTCCATACAATCACAAGAATATAGTGTTTATTTGGATTTTTATAGATCTCCTATTTTCGACAATAGCAAAAAAATAGCAGATTATTTTCTAGTTCTTTTCTTTTTAGATTGGGATTTTTTAACAGGCTTTTTGATTTCTTTTGCAATGTCTTGTAAGACTTGACTGGGCTTGGTTTTGGAAGGCAAACCAGCCTTCTGGATAACTGGAAGATTAGAAGAAGGCAGGGGAGAAAATCCCTTGGAAACCAAGACACGGCTTTTTTCAAGTTCGCCTTGGTTTTCTTTTAAACGCCGTTGTACCTCTTCAAAACGCTCTACAAATTCTGGTTGCGAAACCTCGCCTCGATTAAGAGACTTGCGCAATTCACGCAAATCCTTTTCCAATACCTTAATGCGCGTTCCCAACTCTGCTAGATGGCCCGTGGGAGTAGATAATTGTTGGGCACGCACATGAGAAAAACGCTCGAACAATTCATCTCTCTTTTTAAAATAGGCTTCGTGGGAAAGCTTTCCTTGCACTAGCTTTCGATCTAATTCCGCGCTTTGACGCACAAACTCTCGAGACTGTTCTCTGAGTGACTTGGAAGAAATTGGTTCCCCCGCCCCCATTTTTTTGTGCTTGCGCAATTGGAACAACAACCACACAATAATAATAGCCAATAAAAAAATCAAAACAAACGCAATAGTCCACCAATCATTCCATTCAAAACCAGTTGGAGGAACAAAAGGCTCAGGATCAAATGGAACTGTTGGCAACTGATTGATTTGATTGTAAATCTGTTCATGGCTTTCAAAAGCACTTTCCGCTAAAAAAACAACTGAAACCCCGCTTTTGGCGGCATTAACTGCTTGACTGGTCCGATTTTTTTCTTTATAATATTGAATGGCTTGTTGAAAGTAACGCGCGTGATCCAAATAAATGCGCGCCCATACAAAAGGTTTTTCTTCCCCTACCTTTTGATCTAGCCCCATAATTTTTTGGTTTAACAATTCTTCTAATTCTGGCAAGCCTTTTCCATCCATTTGTTCTTCTGCTTGAATCAAAAAAGAGACCGAGGAAGCATCAGCAGCCATGGGTAAAAACCAGTCCAAGGACTGCGCGGTTTTGGCACCGTCAAATCTTCTTTGAATATCCACGCGTTCATCCAATCCTATTAAGGGCAGCAAGTTTTCGGCTTTAACCAATTCTTGTTCTGCAATGGTTCTAAACGATTGGATTTCTTGAATTTGTACAGTAGCGTTTTGTAATTCTAGTGAAAAAACCTCTGCAATTTCTTTCCAGGCCATGGCAAACTCGTAATCGCGTAGCTTGTCCAATTGAACCGTGTTAACACCATTAATTCCATCGGTTTGAATTACAATGGTTTGCGTGGTTAAAAGTTCGTGCACATTATTTTGAGCCCACAACCAGCGTTGTTGGGCAGCAATCTGCCAGTCCACTTGGTCCACTAGTATTCGACCATTCAAACGCATTTTTTGCAAGGACAATTCGAGTTGTAATTGTTCTAACTTGGATTCAAACAAAGTAGAATTTTCATTCAAAATAGAAGGATTTTGGGCAATGTCTTTTACAATCATGGCATTAACCACAGCCGTAAACGCGGAATTAGCCGCAGAATACAAAAAGTTTTGGTCGTATAAGTTTTGGGCATCCTCTAAAACTGTTTCAGATTCTACCAAAGAATCAAACATAACACTTACTAACTGGTTGTCTGACAAAATAGTGGTATTCAAAGCATTTCTGGCTTCTTCCAATCGTGTTTGGGCTTGTTGTAAGTAGTCCTCGGTAATGTCATGCAATGGTTCTAGTTTAGGATGAAATGGAATGGATTCCGGTATAAACAATTCTTCTGACGCATCAATGTGTTGTTGTACATCAATAGATGCAATATCAGAAAACGCTAGTTCTAATGCGTCATCAATTGTATCCACTTCGATTATTTTAATGCCCCATTCTCGCGGAGCATATTCTATCAAATTAACGGATTCAATTCCATTGGGGGTGCGAGCTACTTGTCGTGCTTCTCCGCGCGGAATCATAAAAAGTTCTATTCCAGATTCTGATGCGACCCTGGATTTTTCAAATACGCCGCCAACCGTTCCAATACTGCCATTTTCTGAAACCGTTCCGGTCATGGCCACTGTTTGGGGCAATTCATTGTTTTGTAACATGGAAACAAGCAGTACCGCAGTTGCAGAACCCGCACTCGGGCCATCTACAATTGAAGCACTTGATTTGATTTCAAAATAATAATCATAATTATCTACAATAGTAACATAGTTTTTGGCAACATCCAATGCCACTTTAAACGCGTTTTGGGTACTAGTACCCACTAGGGCGTCTACTCCGGAAAAAACCTTTCCAGTGCCAGACTCAATGCGCAAACTCAATTCTGCTTCTAACCCTTCTCCATCATTGGTAACCGCAAAAATCTTAGTAGAATGGCTCGGAATAACCGCCAGAACGGTATTTAAAAAAAGCCCGAATACCAGCAAAAACAAGGCCAAACGCCAAAATTCAGTCATTTTATTCCCCTTTATCCATTAACTGTGCTAACTATATCAGCTCTATTTTGTAATATATAGGTATCGTTGAAAATTCAAAAAAAAAGAGAGTCTAAGTCCTCAACAGGCCCTTCCTGTTAATGCCTTTTTTTAGGGGGTTTTTTTATATGCTATGCGCTTGAAATACTGGTGCCAGTTCGATTATACTT
>JAHJAQ010000123.1 GCA_018813975.1 Microcaldota archaeon | reverse complement strand
TTCCCCAATCCAAAACATTAAATAACAATAATAATTATTTCTATAGCGTGAAAAAAAACCTTATCCTATTAGGGGGTTTTGCCCTAGTTGCTTTTCTTTGGCTGGTCCCAAATAGCAATGCCGTGACCAGTTGTTTGTGTCCAGAAAACCCGTGCAATTGTTGTATTATTCCAAACCCTATGCCATGCCCTGGAAACTATACTAGGGGTATTTGTATAGATGCCGACGACCCAGATCATCCGTGCATGGGAGAATGCGGTTACTGGCTGTCAATTCACATTGGAACATATGCTTGTGGCGCCGGTTGGACAGACCATGGTTGCTGGATCACAGGAAATAATTGCCAGGATCTTAATCCTTCTTGTTCATTAAACTGGTCATTCTTGTGTACAAAGGACGATTGCATTCCCGGAACACCCAATTGCCCATCAGACTATCCCGACGATGACGACGGCGATGATGACGACGACGTAGTACCAGACGACGACGACGTAATACCAGACGACGACGACGTAATACCAGACGACGACGACGTAATACCAGACGACGACGACGTAATACCAGACGAAGACGATGATACCTATGATGAAGATTCGTGTGATTACCCCCAACAAACCGCGTGCACTGTTGAAACCCAAAGCGTGAATTGTAGATTTCCACCCCACCAGTGCGGAACCAATGGTTTTTGCGAACCAACGCCCTGCAAAAAACAAAGACATTGCCTAGAAGCGGGAAACTATGGCTACTGTGCAAGACAACACACGTGCGGAGACGGTAGAAAAGATACGGGGGAAACGTGCGATCCCACTGCAGAAATTACGGGTTGTGTTGGGGATTATTATTGTAATAGTGATTGTACACAATGCATAAACCCAGGCACCACACCCAATACCTGTAGAGATGGAATATTACAAGAACCCCAGGAAGAATGTGAAGTGAATATTGATTGTGCAATCCAAAGTGAAACGTGTATTGAAGAAACATGCCAATGCGAACAATCGGTTTGTGTTCCGTTCCCCGCAGAACCATGCCTACAACCAAATCCGTCATCAGAATGCTATTCGACTTGCTCGGAAAATAGTGATTGTTTCACGAATTACGAATGCCAGTTTAATACGTGTGTGCCGACCTGGGAATGCGGTAATAATGTTTTGGACGCGGGAGAGCAATGCGAAAACGTTAATGAACTTGATGTGGGAACCTGTGACTTTGATGGAACCAGAACAGGCACTATTCAAACCTGTTCCAATACCTGCGCCTGCGTTTCTGGAAGCACTTGTCGCAATGGCGTTTTAAATGCGGGAGAAGAATGCGATTTAGAAAACAATCGAGTCGTTTTTAGCGTAGCCTATACAGAAGGAGATTCTTGTTCTTCAGCATGCAAACGCATTGACCAATTTTCGTGTGGAACGGATAATCTCGTGAGTGAAAATGAAGACTGTGATATTATTGAGGTAACCCCGGGCGAGTACAGTCATGAGGGAAATTGTAACTTTGACCTTGGAGAATACTGTATTCCTTCAGCGAGTATCTTTGACGGTGCGGGTATTCAATCAAGAGGATGTACTTGCTTGCCTCCTCCAGGAGATCTTTGCTGTGATACTATTGTTCGACCAGTCGAAAAATGCGATCCCAGCAACAGCCAGCACGGTTACTGTAGTTTTGACGATCCATACTTTGAAGAATGCATTGGATGCCAATGTGGAACCCAACCAGTATGCGACAATGGAATTCCAGAAAGCGGAGAAACATGCGGAGAACCAGGACTAAGCTGTGCTCCAGGAGAAGACTGTATAAACTGCCAATGCATTCCATCCAGCACAACTTGCGGAGACGGTATTGCAGACCCAGGAGAAGAATGTAACGAACCAGAATTGCCTCCCTGCAATGCTACAGAAACCTGTGTTAATTGCCAATGCGTTTCCCCAACCCAAGCATGCGGAAACGGAATTCCAGAAAGCGGAGAAACATGCGGAGAACCAGAATTACCATCATGCCCAACAGGAGAAAGCTGTAATTCAGCCACTTGCCAATGCGAACCAGCATGCGGAAACGGGATTGCGGATCCTAACGAAGAATGTGATTTTATTTTTGGACTTGGAGAACAAGGATGTACTCAAGAATACTATTGCTTGCCACCAACAATCGCTTCCGGAGCAAATAAATGTACTTGTACGCTACGCCCATTAGACCCAAAGATTGTGATTCGACAAATTGAAATCCAACCATTAAACCATCAACCAGGAAAAACACTGGAACAAGTGAGTGTAACCATTCAAAACGTGGGAAAACAAAGTTGCACTTCCGGAACAATAAAAATTAGTGTGACTACCGCAGACAATGCTTCACTAGACCTCAGTGCAACGAGCAACAGCTTTTCACTGGATAGTTTAGAAGCCAACATAATCAACTTTTTATCCGCACCCAGCACGCCGACTTTGCCCAATACCAGTACACTCAAAAGCGGAGCATACAGCATTATTACGAGTGTTTATTGCGACTCCACCTTACAAGACCAAAAAAACGCTTTTTTCTCAATCGGAGGAAGCACCTATGCCGCAATTCCAGAAACAAACTTGATTCTCGTACTCTTAATAGGATTAGTAATCGTGGTACTGATTAATCAAAAACAAAAATAGGATTGCCAAAAGGACTTTTTTTAAACAATAAGCTCCCCAGTTTTATTATGCACGATCAAAATCGTGCTGGCGTCCGTGGTCTAGTGGTTAGGATTAGAGCCTTCCAAACAGCCTTTTTTCAAAAGGCTGGCGAAAAACAGCCCTTCGGGCATACTTCGCGCAACAAAAAAAAAAAGTTGTGAAGACGAGCTCTTGACCCGGGTTCGAATCCCGGCGGGCGCATTATAGCAATGCATTGGGTTGACAAAATGAAGGCAGAATTAGAAACCGCAATCGAAGCTTGCAAAAAAGGCGGGGCGGTGCTGGAAAAATTTTTCAACCATCCAAAGACAGAGTTTATAGACAAGGGACTTGGAAACATTGTTTCTCAAGCCGATCTGGAATCGGAAAAAATCATTTTAAACATCCTGAAAAAACGCTTTCCAGATTACGCTTTTTACTCCGAGGAAGCAAAGTTTTCCAAAAACCAGTCCGATAAATTGTGGGTCATTGATCCGTTAGATGGAACCAGCAATTTTTCAATTGGAATTCCCCATTTTGGGATATCCATTGCCCTATTGAAATCCAATCAAATTTCACTCGGAGCAATTTACCAACCGACCATGAATTTGTTGGGATATGCTGAAAGAGGGAAAAAACCGGTTTTCAACCGGCCGGCACCAACCCCAAAAGAGGAAAAACCAAACAAACAGACTATTTCCATTGTGGCAGGATATGCATCGACCGAATTGCAAAGCCAAGTAACTGCAGGGTTAAGCGGGCAGGTAAAACGCATTCTTACTCAATGGGCACCATCGCTTGATTATTTGTTACTTAGCATGGGAAAAATCGATTCTATTATTTCACTGAAATCCGAATCTGAAGATCAAATTGCAGGATTATTGATTGCCCAAGAAGCGGGCAATATTATTCGCACAGTGAATGGGAAGGATTTCGAACTCAAAAACTTTTCCGAATTGCTACCCATACTCATTGTTTCAAGGAATGAAAAAACCTTTGAAGAAATACGAGAACTTGTAAAAGAATATCTATAATTAATATAACGGGTGACAAAATGCATTTGAAGCACGCGACACTGACTTTTCTGGTGGACCAACAAGAAGAACCCACTGTACTGTTGGGCATGAAAAAAAGGGGTTTTGGGGAAGGAAAGTGGAATGGCTATGGCGGCAAAATATTGTATAACGAAACGGAAATAGAGGCTGCAGTGCGCGAAACCAAAGAAGAAAACGGATTGGAACTCCAACCAACGGATTTGCAAAAAATGGGCGAACTAACCTTTCTGATGCCGCACCATCCCATGGGAACCCAGTTGGTGCACGTATACACCGTCAAGAAATGGAGGGGAGAACCGCAAGAAAGCGATGAAATGATTCCCCACTGGTTTTCAGTAAAAGAACTGCCATTCGAAAAAATGTGGCCGGATGACAAGCACTGGCTACAACACGTGCTCGAAGGAAAACCCGTTACCGCGACTTTTTTGTTCGGCCCAGACAACCAAACATTAAAGGCAATGGAAATTCATTATCCAAAAACAATTGAAGAACTGCAAAAGCCATCCGTCTATTTTTCGGTTTCGATTTCCGGGGGAAGAGAGCATGCGCACTATTACAAGCCCTTGGTAGAAGCCATTAGAAAATACGGGCGCGTTTTAACCGAACATTTTGCGGATGAAAACCTTTTAACCGAACGCGAAGAAGGAAAAACCGATGAATTCTTGTACTGGAGAGACCACGCCTATATTGAGGCCTGTGACTGGTTTGTAGCGGATGTTTCACAACCCAGTTTTGGAGTGGGATATGAAATTGCATTAGCAGAACAATTGCACAAAAAAATTATCTGCCTGCATTATAAGAACAGCCCCAAAAGCGTTTCTCCCATGATCAGCGGCAATTACCGTACTACGGTGATTGAATACGAAAACGAAAAAGACGCTACTCAAAAACTCGAGTCCGTGCTCAAAAAATGGGAACTGGAAAACCAACACCAAAAGAATTAAAGGGGAAAAAATGAAAGTTTATTTTGCCGGTTCGATTACAGGCGGAATGGAATTTGCCAAACAATACGAACAACTAAACGATTTCTTGAAAACCAAGGCAATTGTTTTAACCGAACATTTGGGAAGTGGAAAAATAAGTGACCAAGGCGAACAACTCGAAGCCGATTATATTTTCAAGCGCGATACGGATTGGATTAAAGAAAGTGATTTATTGATTGCAGAGGTATCAACCCCCAGTTTAGGAGTGGGGTATGAGATTGCATTAGCAGAACAAGTAGGAACACCAATCGTGTGCTTGTATAATAAAAAAAGTCTGAAACGATTATCCGGAATGATTCGAGGAAACAAAAAAATAACGCTTATTTATTATGAAACAATAGAAGAAGCCATTCAAGAATTGAAAAAAGTGTTAGCATGAAAGCCAAAAAAAAACAAAAAGAACTCATTCAAACGGTTTCGCTTGAAAGAATGTATCGATTGTTTGAATTGGCAGAACAAGAATTTGAAAGGCATCCTGAACGAAGCAATCGATACGTGCAAATCGCCCTTAAACTGGGTTCGCGCAATAAAGTACGAATTCCGCTTTCTCTCAAACACCAATATTGCAAGAAATGCAAGGCTTTCTTGAAAAAAGGAAAAAACGCGGTTTTCACTAAAACCCCCGCATGGACGGAAATCGCGTGCCAATCGTGCGGTGCTGCTTTCAAACGAAAAATCGTAGAAGGGCTTTAAAAGCGTTTTGAACGCCATTTTCTAGTAGAACAACGATTTTTTGGCTCCCCATAGGTTGAGCTAAAAAAACCACCGAGAGGTGTACAATGAATGACCAATATTTTTGATGTTCCAGCCGGCGATTTAATCGAAGAAATTGCTAAAGAATTTGAAAAAAACTCAGAGATCAAAGAACCTAGTTTTGTGAATTGGGTTAAGAGTGGCTCGCATCGAGAAAGAGCACCCCATCGAAAAGAATGGTGGTATTTGCGATTAGCTTCTATACTCTATCAAACCTATAAGAGTGGATTGGTTGGAACGGGCAGATTGCGCACGTATTATGGGGGCAGAAAAGCGCGTGGCGTGCGAAAACACCGTTTTCGAAAAAGTGGCGGAAAAATTATTCGATTAAGCCTTCAAACCCTAGAACAACAAGGATTTATTAAAAAAGCCAAAAAAGGCCGCACTATTACTGCAAAAGGCGAAAAATTTTTGGCATTAAAAGCCAAAGAAACCATGGCAGGATTGGGCGAAAAAAGACGCTTGGCCCAAGAAAACGCCATTCAACGAGAAAAAGAAAGAACAGAACGAGAATCCAAAGAAAAACGCTTGGTAGAAGGAAAAAAGACAGAAAAAGACAAGCACAAAAAAAGAGAAAAAAAGAAAAAAACGTGAGTGCCGTGGGAGAAACACCAGCAAGCATTCAAGAAAAACAGTTGGAAGAGCTCAAAAAACGAGTGATAGAACAACAACAAGCAGAAGAAGAAAATGCAAAAGCCGAACAACAAGTGGAAGGCGCCATGCGATTCTTGTTAGAATCAGAGGCCAAACAACGATTGGGAAACCTTAGAATTGGTAACAAACAATTGTATTTGAGAACAGTCCAGACCATACTAATGTTATACAAGAGCCAGCGCATTACGGAAAAAATATCGGATGACGAACTAAAAAAAATATTAGTTAAATTAAGTGAAAAAAGAGAAACCAAAATAAAACGAAAGTGAAAAAAAATGGCAAAAAGAAAAGACCAAGAGCTAAAAGATTTTTTGATTAGTGCTCGAAAACGAAAAAGCCCCAAGCTAACCGATGCCCCTATCTGGGCGATTCAACGAGCGGGCAAAAGAATGTTTAATCAAACAAGACAACGAAACTGGCGCGAAACCCATTTAGCGCGCCCTTATCACAACCAACAAAAAAAGAAAAAAAAATGCAAAAAGAAATGATGAATTATGGTAGAAAAAACCAAAACTCTTCGGATTTTATTGAACAAGGCCAAACAAGGGAGTAAAAAATACTCCGCCAAAAGAGCCATTCGCATGATAAAATTACAAATCAAAAAGCATTCTCGCACCCCTCTTGAAAAAATTCGCTTGTCAAAAGGCATTAACGAGCATGTATGGCAAAACGGAAGTTATAATTTACCCAGACAAATCGAAATTGAAATTGTACCAGACAAAGAAACCACCAGAGCGTTTTTAAAAGAAACCAAAGAAAAAGAATCTTTTTTCAAAGAGCAAAAAAAAGCAGAAGAAAAAGTCAAAAAAAAGGAAAAAGAAGCTAAAAAAGAAGAAATAGAAAAAACCGCGGAAGAAAAAAAAGCGGAAGAAGAAGAAAAAGCAGAACAAGAAAAAAAGCTCGAAGAAAAACGATTAAAAGAATCCATGACCGAAAAATCAGGATTTAAGTAAGTGACGGCATGAAGATTCAAAAACTAACAATTAAGGGAAGTCCGTTTATTGGTGTTTTTGCACGCACCACAGAAACCATTTCATTAGTACCCCATGGTCTTTCTTCCAAAGAAAAAAAAACCTTGCAACAAATACTCGAAACGGAAATCATTCCTTGTAGTTTAGCCAATAGTTCATTGATCGGAATATTGGCTATTGGAAATCAAAAAGGGTTTTTGGTTCCATCCATTATTGAACCACGCGAACTAGAATTCTTACAAGAAAGAGGCATTAAAATAAGTGCCTTGAATGGCGTAGAAGCCATTGGAAATTTAGTGAGTGTTAATGATTGTCACGGACTTTGCAGTCCAGCATTGTCCTCTCAAACCATTCAAAAAATTGAAAAAAACCTTGAAATAAAACTAACCAAAACTAGGATTGCAGAATCGGATCTAGTGGGGGCCGCTTGCGTGTTATCCGGCAAAGGATTTGTGTGCAATGCCAATGCCAACAAAACAGAGGTGTTAAAAATTCAAAAAAGCACTAGACTAAAAGGAAACCTGACTAGTGCCAATTTTGGAGACCCTTTTATCGGAAACAGTATTCTAGCAAACAGTAAAGGAGCAGTAGTGGGATTGCATTCTACCCCACACGAAATAATGGCGATTGAAGAAGCACTTAGCGGAGAAGCATAAAAGGTGAAATCATGAAAAACAAGAAAAATTCTCAAAAAGAATTGTTTACCGTAATTGGACAGTTAAAAGAAAAAAAAGAGAAAAAAAAGTTTTCCAAAACAGTTTTAGCGTTTAACGAACGGAATGCCATGGAAAAGATCTTAACATTGTTTGGCTCCAAAAATAAGATATCACGAAGGAACATTTGGATTGAAGAAGCAAAACCAACAAAAGAGGTATAAAAAATGGTAGAACAAGACAAAAAACGAGAAATTTCCCAAGAACAAGCAATGGGATTACTACAAAACGAACGTGCAAAATTAAATTCCTTACAAGAACGATTCAATCAATTTCGCGTTTCTTTAGAGGAAACCTTCAAAGCAAGAGACGCATTGAAAAACATTCAAAAAGCCAATTCCCAAGAATCCATCATGATTCCATTAGGGGCAGGAGTATATACAACTGGAACGCTATCTGACAACCAAAAGGTTTACATCACGCTTGGTGGCGGTATTATCAAATCCGATTCGATTCCCGTGACCCTCAAACAACTCGAAATCAGACAGGGCGAAGCAGAACAAGAACTCACCAAGCTTCAAAAACAATTAGAAGAAACCATGGGAAACATAAACAGTCTTTCACACGCCTTACAACGCGTGCAAAAACCTCCAACCCAATAAACCACCACAAACTAAGAGCACTAAAAAAAATACTGGATAAGCATGTTTGCGGGACTTCGGAACAAATTATCGAATTTTTCCAACCAATTCAAAAAAAAGGTTAGTGAAAAACCAGAAACTATTCCGATCGAAAAAACAATTTCCCACAAAGAACGATTAAAAGCAAAAATTGGCATTGGAAAAAAAGTAAAAGCAATGGTAACCGGAACCATTCTAATTTCTGAAAACGATTTAGGCACCTTATTAGAAGAACTAGAGCTATCCTTATTAGAGGCCGATGTAGAACAAGAAACTGCTTTGGAAATTGTTTCCCAAATCAAACAAAAACTGGTTGGCAAAAAGATTGAGCGCACAAGACTAGATGCTGTTTTGAAAAAAGAAATCCAAGAAGCCCTGCTTAATATATTAAACTTGCCCGGCATTGATCTTTTGGAAAAAAGCCAAGCCAAAAAACCACTAGTACTTTTATTGTTGGGACCTAATGGTGCGGGTAAAACCACGACCATTGCCAAACTCACCCGTTTCTTTCAAAAAAATGGCAAACAATGTGTTTGGGCGGCCAGTGATACTTTTCGCGCTGCTTCCATTGAACAATTGGAAAAACACGCGCAACAATTGAATGTTAGGATTATCAAACACAAGTATGGAGCAGATCCTGCTGCCGTTGCTTTTGACGCGATTCAATCCGCCCAAGCACATAAACTAGATGTGGTGCTAATCGATTCGGCCGGAAGACAAGAAACCAATAAGAATCTCATGGAAGAATTGAAAAAAATTGTTCGCGTTGCCAAACCAGATTTGAAGGTTTTTGTAGCAGAATCCTATAGTGGACAAGCA
>JAHJAQ010000122.1 GCA_018813975.1 Microcaldota archaeon | reverse complement strand
TTACGGCTAAGTTTTCCCTTAATTTTTTACAGAATATTGTGCGCGAAGCCGAAAACGAAAAAAAGGTTTCCCTAGAACTCAGAAATGACGCCCCTATGAAAATTTCTTATCCCATTGGCGATACCACAATCCAATTTTATCTCGCACACATGCTATTGTAGGGCTGTTTTCGAAGGTTTGAAAAAGCATGGAAGAAAAATTTAAAGCCCGATTAGTGCACGCTCAAAAAAACGAGATTACCGAGCACTTTGTGTATGCACACCTTGCTCCGAAAATAAAAAATGCTCATAATCGAATGGTTTTAGAGCGCATGGCAAAAGATGAGTTGCGTCACTATCAAATTCTAAAATCTTTTACCAAGCAAGAAGTAACGCCTGTTTGGTGGAAAGTGAATTGGTATGCTTTGCTGGCTAGAACAGTGGGATTGGCTTTTGTATTGCGTTTAATGGAAAAAGGAGAACGATTAACATCCGCGGTATACCTGCGCTTGTCAACTTCTCTTCCAGAGGCCAAACAATTAATGGAAGATGAAAAATTTCATGAACAAAAAGTATTGGATTTGTTAAAAGAAGAAAAACTGGAATATGCCGGTTCTGTTGTACTGGGATTAAACGATGCACTAGTGGAATTAAGCGGGGCACTAGCCGGTTTAACCTTGGCCTTGCAAAACACAACCAGTATTGCTGTGATTGGATTGATTACAGGAGTGGTGGCCGCTTTATCCATGGCATCTTCCGGCTATCTTTCTTCCAAAGAAGATGCCAAACTACGTACTGGTAAAAATCCCTTTAAGTCTGCGGTGTACACGGGAATTGCCTACATTATTACGGTTTTGATTTTGGTAACGCCATATTTTTTGTTTTCTAATGTATTCTTGGCATTGGGGGTAATGCTAGTACTGAGTATTCTCATTATTCTTTCGTACACGTTTTACATTTCAGTGGCCAAAAACCTTTCCCTTAAACAGCGTTTTTTGGAAATGGCGGCTATTTCTTTGGTCGTGGCTTTAATTGGTTTTTTGGTTGGCTGGGCGTTAAGCAGCGCTTTTAGTATTAATGCCTAATGTCCTTTCTTTTGTGTTTTTACCGGCATTCCACTCGGTTGTTTTTAATGCTTTTTTAACGCCAATTAATACGGCATGTTTTCCAACTCTGAACTGGTTTTTGCCCAGCACTATCCTTTTTCCAGTAGCGCCAAGCAAGTGCTCAAAAAACAGGCGTTTGAATTAAACCAAACACCAGAAGGCGTGATTGGAAGAGCGGCTTTAATGTTGAGCGCAGCGGCAAAAGGAAAGTCGTATGTGCAAGAACATTTAGTGCATTCTCCTGATTTGTTGGTGCAAGAAATTCAGGCTTTTCCCATTGCCAAGATATTGGTTTCGGCGATTGATAGGCCGGATTTGTGGGATCGTTTTGCAGAACTGGTTGCTAATAATACTTTTTTTTATTTAACTAATGCCAAAAATCGCAGGGAAACATTGCTCGAATTGGCTAGTGATTTAAAAGTAAAATTTGAATTGCATAATAGTGAATTGTTTTTAGTGCGCATTCCAGTGGACTCTTTTTTACAAGCCGGGTTTAAAGAAGATTTTATGAAGTTGGTGAATCAACCCATTGAAAAAGGATTGGTGTTTTTACCGGAAAACGATTTTGCACGTTTTTTGTCTGAAATGGCACGAGAAAAAACGCGTGATTCCTTGCCGGTTGCCTTACCATCAATTCCCAAAAACTTGGTGGAGGTAGCACGCCAACTAAAAGAACAATTGGTGCATCGTCAAAAAAAGGCTTTTTCTTTTGCCTTGGCGGGAAAGCTGGATCCCAATGCATTTCCCCCTTGCATTGCCAAGATTTATGCGAATTTATTGGAAGGAAAAAATGTTGGACATGCTGCGCGGTTTAATGTGGCTACTTTTTTAGTTGCAATTGGTTTTGCTCCCGGTCAAATCGTGGAACTATTCAAGAAAACCCCTAATTTTAATGAAAAAGTAACTCGATACCAAGTAGAACGCATTGCGGGAAGGGGAAAAGCACGGTATGCGCCCTCTAGTTGTGCTAAAATTCGCTCGTACAATCTTTGTTTGGCGCATTGTCCTGTTTCGCATCCCTTACAATTCTATGAAAGAGAACTCAAGAAGACTTCTCCTCAAAAAACAAATTCGGTTGTCCAAAAATAATTTTCGAGCTTTTTTATTTGTTTTGTACCAAACAAAAAGTTTAAAAACCGAAAAACCCTTTTATTTGTTGAATTTTATTCATTGGAGGTGTCATAATGGCCGTAAGAAGAAAAAGAAAAACAGCTGCAACAACTACGCGACGACGAAAACGAAGAACCACAACCACCACTACGCGACGACGAAAACGAAGAACCGCAACTACCGCAACTACCAAGCGACGAAAACGAAGACGCTAAAATCATATAGCGGGTTGGTTGTTTTGATAAATTTTTTTGTTTACCCTTTTTTTCTATTTTTTTTGTTTTTTAGTGTTTAGCCTTTGGTTTATTAATATTTTTTTGTATTGAACTACTAATGGAAAAAGAGGCTTTTTTGCGAGAGCGATTTCGCCAGTATTACGCGGCTCACCCCGTACAAGAACCACCGGCTATTGAAAAACGCGAGTTTGGCGTAGGGGTGTTTGGTCAAAAGATCAGCCAGCGTCACTTGTTTTTTCCTACTTTTAAAGAATTGAATGGTTTTTTGCAAGCCCAAACCCCTTTTTTTATTTCGTATTCTGCAGCCTATTATCAATCTCCTAGTGCTCGTCCAATGGCCTCCAAGCACTGGGAGGGGGCGGATCTTATTTTTGAGTTTGATGCGGATGACTTGAAAACCGAGTGCAAACAAAAACATGATTCTTGGCACTGCCCCGAATGTAAGAAAAGCGGAAAGGGAAATCCAAGTGCTTGTTCGAATTGTGGTTCTGGTGTAAAAGTAGAAGAATGGGTGTGCCCGGATTGTTTAAACGCAGTTAAAAAACAAGTATTTGAATTAGTGGATTTGTTGGAAACTGATTTGGGTTTTTCCAAAGCCATTTCCATTAATTTTTCTGGTTCTAAAGGATTTCACGTGCACGTTCGTTCTGCCAAAGCCCAAGCGCTTTCGCCGCATGCACGAATCGAAGTATTGGATTTTTTAACGGGACAAGGATTGGATTTAAAACGATTGGGTTTTGTAGAAAAAAACAAGTCTTTGTATGGTCCTTCCTTTGTACATGCAAAAGGGTGGCAAAAAAGAATTTTGCACGGTCTTCTTGACTTGATAGAACAAAATGATGCCAGTGCCCTTGCGGTAGCGGGAAATGTTTCAATTCGAACCACTAAAAAAGCACTGGAAAAAAAAGAGTCTATTGTAAAAAGCATTCAAAAAGGTGTTTTTCCAAGTTGGGTTTGTAGCAAGTCACGCGCGTTTTGGAGTAGTACATTAGATTTTGTTTCAGATGAACTCAAATTGGATATTGACAGGCAAACTTCTTTGGACAAGTTTAAGATTGTAAGAGTTCCAGAAACATTGCATGGTAAAACCGGCTTAAACGCAGCCAATGTTTCGTTTACTGCCCTATCTGATTTTGATGGACTAAGCGATACCGTGGTTTTTGGCAAAAAACCAGTTAAAATAGAGCTTCTTGCTCCTACTCCCCGCTTTTTTTTGAAAGGCCAGTGGTGGGGTCCGTTTAAAGCCGAAACCCTGGAATTGCCCGAGTTTGCCGCGATTTTCTTGTTGTGCCGTAATGCTGCTCAACTTTCAATCCCAAAAAACGCGTAAGAATTTATAATGAACCTTGCTTGATGATATTGGGGCGGCCTTTTTTCAAAAGGTTGGCAAACAGCTTTTAACAAAAGCTGGCAAAATAGTACTACCTTCGGTAGTACGTGCCGTTGGCAAGATTGGGGAAAAGTGGGGACTATAAATGAATATTTCTTACGACGAAGTTCGCAGAATTTACCGCTTGGAAAAAAATACTTCCAAGCTAGTGGATGTTTCAGAGGATTTTTACAATTTGTTAAACGAATTTATTAAAGAAGAAAAACAACGCTATTTGAAATCTTTAAAAGATTTTTCGATTGAAGAAGCAAGAGACTTTGCTAACCTTAAAAAAATGGTGGAAGAAATCTTTTTGTTGCGCGAGCGCAAAATACTAAATTTGGCGTTGTTAGCTAGTAGGGGGGGTGAAGAAATCACTGTTGTATTAGCGGTGCCAGAAAAAAAAATGTTTTCTGCGGTTCTGGATTTGCTTCAAAAACAACGGGGCTTGTTAACGGAGATGTTTCAATCCAATGTCCCTACAAAAGAGGCTTCGCCGCAAAAAACCAAGTCTTTGGAAACCATTAAAATTCAGGTTTCCAAGGATGTTCCGGCCTTTATTGGAACGGATATGAAAGAATACGGTCCGTATAAAAACACTCAAAAAGTAGAATTGCCTTTTTCGATTGCCAAGCTTTTTTTAGAACGAAAACTCGGCGAGCGCGTTAGCGGCGTTCATCACAATATGTAACCCATTAAAGACTTTCGAAGGACTTTTATTGTATAAAAGGCGATTTTTTTGTTGGATTCTAGTGAATTACCCGAACTTGGCGACGTGGTTGTAGTAAAAGTAAAGCGCGTTCTAGACTATGGTGTTTTTGTAGACTTGCTTGAGTTTGATAATCAACAAGGATTTATTCACATTTCAGAAATCGCTTCTCGATGGGTTAAAAATATTCGAAACCATGTAAAAGAAAACCAGGTGAGGGCGGCAAAAGTATTATCCATTAAGCGTGACAAAAACCAAATTGACTTGTCCCTAACTAAAGTTTCTTCTGGATTACAACGCGCTACGATTGATGATTGGAAAAAAACCAAGCGCACCCAAAAATTGGTTGAATTAATGGCTCAAAAGAAAAAAACTTCTTTTGAAGTTGCTTGGAAAGAAATTGCAGAGCCCCTCTTGCAAAAATTTGATTCCTTGTACGAAGCATTCCAAGAAGTTTCCTTAAAAGGAAAAAGTGCTGTTCAAAGCATTTCTCCTCAATGGCAAGAACTCGTGCTGGAAACCTGTAAAACGAGTATTGAGGTTCCTCAAAAAACAGTGGAAGTAGAATTATCCCTTTCTTCTATGGCTTCTAATGGCGTGGAACAAATCAAAAAAGTTTTGCAAGAAGCCAAAAACGGGTCTAAAGAAAAAATAGAAATTTTTTATGCGGGCGCTGGCAAGTATTCTGTTCGGATTACGGCCCCAACGTTTAAAGAAGCTGAAAAAGACTTGGATATTGTAACTGAAAAAGCAGTTCAAACAATGATTGCACTTGGCGGAAAAGCGGATTCCAAAAGAATTGAACGGTGAGAAAATGGCAACACGCATAACTGTTTTGAAAAAAAAAGAATTCAAAAATCCCATATTGTTAACGGGATTGCCTGGTATTGGATTGGTGGGAAAGATTTGCGTGGATTATTTGTTAAAACAATTCAAGCACGAAATCATTGCGGTTATTATTTCTGATGCATTTCCCCCCAGTGTTCACACGCAAAACGCGTTAATTCAACCCATTCAAGACGAAATTGTATATTGTAAAATTAAAGACCAAGATTTTTTGTTTTTAGCGGGCCCAGTTCAACCGCATTTGGATGTACGATTTGGGGGTTCTATGGAACACTATGAGTTTGCGGAAAGTATTTTGGTCACTGTCAAAAAAATGGGGGTCAAACAAATTTTTACGTTGGCTGGCATTAATATTGGCGAACAACGCTTAACGGTTGAACCTAAAGTAATTGTTTCTGCCACCAATCAAAAACTCGTGAACCAATTCAAAAAAGACGGTGCTTTTACTGCCAAACACGATGGCTTAATTTCCGGGGCAGCTGGATTATTATTGGGATTGGGAAAAGAACAAGGAATAGAAGGCGCTTGTTTAATGGGTGAAACCAATCCTTCTTTGGTTTATGGTGATCATGGCGCGGCTAAAAAAGTATTAGAATTGTTGTCCAAACACTTTGACTGGAAAGTTAATATGCAGGCTATTGACAAGGAAAGCCAGGGCATTGAAAAAGCCTTTACCCAATTGGCCAAACAATTGGAAGAACAACATCAACACTCTGACAAGCCCGGCCCAGACGGTTTAACGTACGTTCGCTAAAAAAAAACAGTGCTTTTTTTTTGTACGTGGCTTTTTTTAATTGAACAAGTAGTTGGTTTTTACTATGCTGCTAAAGGTGTGGAATTGGAATAAGCAGGTATGGAAGGGACTATACCATCGCATTGTACAGTACAAGGATTCCAAGTACGCGGTTCCGGCCTTGTTTGTGCTGGCGCTTATTGAATCGGTTTTTTTTCCAGTTCCGCCAGATGTACTGTTAATTCCATTAGCAGCTGCTTTTCCGCGTAGAGCATTTTATTTTGCAGGAGTGGCTGTGGTTGGATCGGTTATTGGCGCGATCATCGGATATGCGATTGGATTTTTCTTTTTTGATGCCATTGGAATTCCCTTATTAGAATCCTTGCATTTAACAGAGGAATTTACAATCGTATCCCAATTGTTTTCGCAATATGGGTTTTGGATTGTACTGGCCGCTGCTTTAACCCCAATTCCCTACAAGGTTTTTACAATTACCGCCGGTTTCCTACAACTCAATCCGATTACTTTTATTGTGGCTTCTGTATTAGGAAGAGGGGCGCGGTTTGGAATTGAAGGGGCATTGTTCTTTTTTTATGGTACCAAAATAAAGCGTTTTATTGTGGATTATTTCAAGTGGATTAGCATTGGGTTATTGGTGTTGTTGATTGTTGTGGCGTGGATTCTTTCCATAATGGGTTTTTTCTAGAATTGCCCTAGTGTTTTTTGGCCTTTAAAACGATTTTTTTGGTTTTGCTTTTCTTGTAACTCGTTTTTTTTGGATTCAAATTCTTCTTGGCTTAAACAAATTAATGGTTTGCCATAATCGCCGCCGCCGCCCGGCAAATAGTGTACCCGCTCATTTCGAAACGCTAGAATAAATCCTCCGATTGTTTTATCGAATTCTAGGATTTCTTGTTCTGGCACATCCACTAGAATATTGATTTCGTTTTCAAATCGTTCAATCCAATCCTTCCACTTGGACTGCACTTTTTTAGCGAGCACGTTTTCAACCCCAACTCCTTGTTGGATGATTTCAGCGAGTGGAATCAAGTGTAAATAAGGAGGCCTATAACTTGGGGCTTTTTTTTCAGTATCGGCTAATTCTAGAATGCGATCTCGAACCCCTTTTTTGATTTGTCCTTTGCAAGAAGGGCATTGCCACTTGAATTGAATAGCATCTTTTGGCGTGTAATGAAAAAAACATTGGTTGCACGCGGTTTCATGGTATTTTCCTTCTCGAGGATCCAAGCCAGCGTTTAACACTATTCTTTTTTCGGTTTTTTCCTGCAAGGCTTTTTTTAGTTCTTTAAAGGAAGGCTCTTTCAATTGAATGCGATTGAATTCTCTTCCAATGCGGTGCGGCCACGGACTGTGTGAATCTGAATTTGACAGGAATGTATATTGGTGGTTGGAAGCAATGCGATCTGCTAGATCCGAATCAGCGCTTAAGCCTAATTCTAAAAAAGAAATGTGTTTTGCCATATTGTCATATGCTTTTGCTATTGAATCGTGTTTGGAAAACAATCCAGTATAGGGTGTAAAAGCATGGGCAGGTCCAATGATTCCGCCAGAATCTAGTGTGATTTCTGCGATTTGTTCTGCGTTTAATCGAAGCTTGGGCCTGCCGCACATGCTGCAATCTAATATTCCGAATTTTTTGGTTTTGTCACGGAATTCTTGGGCATGAGAAAAGTCCGGCAAGAAAATTAAATGGTGAAGGCGTTGGTTATCCTCTATCTCGGTTTGTAACAAAAAATGAATGGTTTGGTTGTGGTCTTGAAAAATACCATTACTGCTTTCAACCAGATTTTGTTTTAAGTGTTGCAGCCAATTTGCGTGCTGCACATCGCCTGTTGTTACTACTTCTAATCCTTTTAATCGGGCTTGTTCGGCAATGACGGGAATGCGCATGTATTTGCTTACCCCGCCTGCAAAAGAACCGTGAATGTGCAAGTCACAATTGAATGTTTTCATGCCATACAAAAAAGGACAAACTCTTTATCAGCCTTTTCGAAAAAGGCTGGCGAAAATCCACGGCTTGAGCCGTGGAATAAAGCAAAACAAGGGGGTGTTTTAGACCACGCCTAGAAAGCGTAGTACAAGCATGGCGCCTAGCCCTGCCAATCCAAAAATAAGGCTGACAATAAGGCTGGCCCAAAAGGGTAATTGAACGTCAAAAACATAGTATAAAATGGCCCATCCCACTACCCCTAGGATTGAATTAACGATAATGTGTTTGAGAAAATAGAGAATAACCACGGTAACTACAATAAAAACGATTCCAATAATGAGAATAGAGGGATCGCCTAAAAAGTTTTGAGCTGTTTGCCCCAATGAATTTGCTGCGTCTCCAGTAGCCTGCCCCAACAGATTGGGAACCTCTTCTAAGACCATACTATTTCTTGTTTTTGAGACAATTTAAAAGGCTTTACCATCCTTTTTTTTGTACTGTTTGTGGTGGCTCAATGGCCCGGTATACAGAAGATCAAAAACGCATTGCCATGCTCTTGCTGCATGAATCTAAAACAGCGGAAGAATTGAATACTCAATTGAGTATTCCTTATAACCAATTGTTGAACGAATTAAAGGCTATGATCAAGATTGGGGTTCTCAAAAAACAAGATGGCTTTCCCACTAGCTATGCTTTAAAAAAAGACATTGCCCTAGAAGTACAGAGGCGAGAAAAATTGGCGGAAACCGATTCTAACAAGTTGCGCTTTCGCGCGATTATTGAAATGCAGGCAGTGGAACCAGAATTATTAAAAAAACAAGCAACCAAATTAGGGGAAAGCCTCAAAAAAGATTCTGATTTTACCCTATACAATTTTTCACAAGCCCCAACCCTAAAACAAGAAGAAAGTTATTCTACTTTTTTAGATCTTACTTTAAGTGTAAAAGATTTCAAAACACTGGTGCGGTTCATGTACTTTTATGGACCCAGTAGCCTTGAAGTATTAAAACCATCCCGCTTTGAAATTGATGCCAATGATTTACAAGAAGGCTTAATGGATATGGCGCAAATGATTAATCGGTATTCCCAATACCTTACCAAACTATTAAACCGAAGCGAATTGGAAGAATTGAACAAGCGATTATTGCGCTAAAAAAAAAGGCGACAAATCCCCTGTTTAATCAAATTTTGGGCCCTGGAAAATTAGTACAATTCCCATTTTTAGGGGCCATTTCTCTTCGCCTATTGCCGACCCCTTATTCACGGAAAAGCGAAAAATGGTCCTTACAGGGCTCTAGGGGCCTTAATATTCATTTTTCAAAAACGAAACATATAAAAATGAACTCAGGCATCGAATAGTACAAGTCTACTTCTATTATCCTTAATCGGATAGTAGAAAGAGGCTGTTTTTTTGTGATATATATAACATGTGAGGTGAAGTAAAAAATGAGAAAACTCAATAT
This sequence comes from Microcaldota archaeon, assembly GCA_018813975.1. Classification (GTDB taxonomy): domain Archaea; phylum Iainarchaeota; class Iainarchaeia; order Iainarchaeales; family JAGVWC01; genus JAHJAQ01. Next base: position 2,244 of record JAHJAQ010000122.1, on the reverse strand, counting down.
AAAAAGACTGGCAGCCATTGCAACCGGCGCAGTCTTAGTAGGAGCAGCTGCCTTGCCACTAGCAACAGCGGCATTCACAGACTTGACAAAAAGTGATGTTGTCAATTCAAGTGGTGTACCGATTGTTAACATAGTGGGAGGCGCTAATGCAGCTGTAAGCGATTTTGTATGGGCAGGAAACATTGCCGCTAAAGTCGCACAGCTATCAACCAAAACAATGAGCGTAACCCAAGGAGAAGGTGGAGAAGCAGGAACACCAACCGACATGACTGTTGACCTAACTATTGGCGGAACAAGAACATTCGATAGTGGTGTACGAGAATTCACAAACACTGCTTTGAATAGTGCCGCTAACACAACCGAATACTATGACACAGTCGGAAACAACTATTTTACACAGTTTTTCAACGGTACTGTAACTCGAACCATCGATGGTAATGCAAGCGTTACCATGTCTGTTATTGAAAACATTGGCATCACTGCAGATGGACGGTTTGACCCTACAAATGCACGCGATTTAGTGGCAGTTGTAGACCCAAGCGACATGAACTATACCGTCACTTTTTCTCCAGGAATTCCATATAATGGGGGTTTCACGGATAGCGGAAGCGATGACTATATTCCAGTCCGCTTTTTAGGAGAATCCTATCTATTGGATTCCATCGATTCAACCGGAACACAAGTCGTATTAATCAAAGATGGTTCCGACCAAATCCTAACCGCAGGCGATACCTTTACTGCATTGGGCCGAGACGGAGAAACCTATACTGTTCGATTCGAAAGTGGTTCTTTAGCAGGTACTACTCCAATCGCGGTATTCTCGCTATTGGATGCCCAAGGAGTGGTTGTAGCAACCGTTAACAATGCTACCGCTAATGGAGATCTAATATTCCGAGTAGACGGAATAGAAGTCTTGGCCACTAAAGCACGGATTCCAGCTAACGGTATAACAACGACTACTGTTGCCGATGCAACCGAGTACTTTGTTCAAATCATTGTTGGAACCGGTCGTGTTGAACTCCAATCAGGATACGAAGTGCCCTATGATTCATCCGGTACCCACACAGATATTCCCTGGATTGTATCTTTCACAAGCTCTGGCACTACCCTAACGGGAATCACCATCAAAAACAGCGGTTATATCTTTCCCACTACCAACCCATTATACGCTGTACAAGCATTTGACACTACGGGAAAAACAACTGAGTTGACTTTCTTTGAGGGCACTGGTCTAGAGGACATTGGAACCTTCAAATTCCAAGGTTTCTATGATGTAGGTGTTCAAAAATCAAAGATGGAATTCCTCAAAGGAACCAATGTTGCTCCCGGAACCAGTGGAACAACCTATGGTGCGATTCACTACTTTGACACCTCAGGCCAAGAACACTATATTCCAATGGCAATCCTGTTGAATGCATCTGCAGGAAACGGCGGAGTTCTAAACTTTGACGGATTCGCGCAATCCTACAGAACAGATTCCCAGACCGACATCAATGTGCTTTCAATTGAAAATGACAGCTCAGCGTTGCCGCTCACAACCGTAGACTACAATGTCGCCGTGATTGACAATGATACCAACTGGGACAGCTCAGCCATGGTTCAGCTAAAAGGAAAAGGCGGAACCAACACCTACAAATACCTTGCACGCAGAAGCTCGGTCAACAACAATCAAATATGGTTGTTGCTCGCAGGTGGAAGTGCAAGCAGTGGCGACACTACCAACTATAACGGATACATTGGAACCATGCAATACAACACCGGAGACATCTTCCTATTGGGAACCGCTGTCAACGATGCCAACATTGCCATGGACGAAACCGTTGGGTTCTTCGAAAGAAGTGCTGTTTTAGGTACTGGCGGCGCCAGTGATCCGGATACCAACCATCTACAACGACCTTATTACTATCCAGACATTTACGACATGAATGCACAGGACGTAGGCAGCTCTACCAATATCTTCCGAACAGCCGTCTTCAAAGTCGCGGAACGCGTAGGCAGTCCAAGCACTACCCTGCCAACCAATGGTACCTCGAAACTCATTACGGTATTCATTGATACCGAAAATGGAAACAGCGGAACCATTGACACCGCGGGTATCGGCGCCAGTAAAACAGGATGGACCGGTACCTTAACGGGGCCTCCAACAGGCGTTACAACGCTCAACTCAGCAGCCTTCTATATTGGCACTGACCAGAATCTTACCGCCTTGAGCGAATACACTGTTGGCAGCAAATACGCCAAAGC
>JAHJAQ010000121.1 GCA_018813975.1 Microcaldota archaeon | reverse complement strand
GGCCAATCGCCTGAGAACGCGCAAGACGCAGATGTAGCTTATTTTTTTTACGCCATTGGCAACCTTTTCGTCATAGTACTCGAGTATCTTGCTCTTATTGTGGGGCAGCATGGAAGAATTTGAAAGCTTTTCAAGGCATAGTTTCAGGCTGTATTCATCCTTGCTGTACATATAGTTACTATAGTGCTGCTATCTCTTTAAAAAGCTTACCGTAATCACTATACGACACTATAGTAGTTTACCTCATCATTGCCATACGCATCGCATAGTGCTAATGCCTTAAAATTAACGGTTTTTTTTTGCTTTGAAGCTTTACTCAAATGACCTCTTTAACCATTGATGTTATCACAATTATATTATCAGGAAGATGAGTGATATGAATGCAAACAAAAGCATAATCTGAAAAGGAATGCCGCCCAAAGAAAAATCAATCTGAACTGTGACCGCAAATAAACTTATTTTGCGCCACTCCAGAACTTGATTAAATAATTAAAGGGGGTGCTGGGAAAAAAAAGTACAATAATCCCAGCACTTCAAAAATAATTTGCATTCACAAAAAACTGTTTCTTTTTTTGCCTGTTTTTTCCTCTGAGTTTTCCTTGCGGAGCCCGGATGCGCGAAGCTGCGAAGAGTTCATGCACTAAACCTGTTCGACAGTATCAAAAAATAACTTAGCAGAATCCACTACTTCTCGAACAAAGAAAGTTTCGGTTCGAATGTCTAGTGCATCGCGATGTTTTTGGTCCAGAATACGGTCAACAGACTTATTAGAAAGAATAACAAAAAATCCAAAATCTTTTTTGTGCCGGGTTAACCTTCCAATTACCTGAGTGAATGCTTGTCGTGTATTCAATACATAATACCATGTAGCAGCATCCATTTTCCAATCATGCTTTTTTACCAGTTCATTAAATTTGTCTAATTCGAATGGATACACGCGCGGATAAGGAATACCCACTAAAACCTGTATTCGACACCCACTATCTTTGAGAATATTACTGCCACGCGCATACTTGGTATACATGGTTGAAAACATGACTTTTTTGCCTTTAAAGCGCTTGAATTGTTCCCAATAATGGTCTCGATTATGCAAGGCAACCTCTTTTTTTTCCTGGTCTACAAACAATTCAAAACCACGTTCGTTTAGTTCTTTAAACAATAGCTCTTTGCACGCGTTCAAAGCCGAATACGCATTAAAAAAAACCACTATTTCTTTTCGAACCCGACTCAGTTCATCCAATAATTCTACGAGAACCCCGGTTTTTTCTGAAATGTTTTGACCGCGCTTTTTGCTTGAATAATCAAGAAAAGGACTTTTGAAAATAATGCCTTGTTTTTTTCCCGTAAAACCAGCGATTTTGGGGGCCCGAACCCAATTCACTTTTTGCCCAAAATTAATTTCTAACATTTCTTTGAATGGCAGGGTAGCAGACATTACCAATATTTTGTCATAACGCCTGGCAAGAGCCTGATAAAACTCTGTAAAAACCAGCGGACGGCGCACCAAAACAGTATCCGAATAATCTTCTTTTTGTTTTTTTTGAACAAATTCAACAAAACTAATCGAATCCTTTTGTTTTAACGATGATTCCAATCGATAATGAAAAGCCAGCAAATGCCGGTACGGACTTTTTTTCAAAGCAGTATTTGAAATGATTTTAATAAAAGTTTCTTTGTTTTCCGCAAAAAACTTGTTAAAACGATCATGCCCTTCTTTATAAAATTGAACTCCCAAAAATTCTTTTTCCAAATCAATTCCTTTTGGTTCTTTTGAAGTTAAATCCGTTGAAATGCCGTCAAAAAAATCTTGCAGCATTAAAACATAATCTGAAATAGCCCTTACAACCTCTTTCTTTTTTTCCGGCACTATTTTTTCAAAAACATGCCGAAACAACGTTCGATTTTGAGGTGACAAATCAAGCAAAATATTGTGCAATTGTTTTTGAGACAATTCGATTTGAAACTGTTCTCTTAACCGGTCCTCAAACTTATCAAATTCATCAATTACCAGCAAAAAATTTCTTGTATCTGCTTCCAAATACGTTGGATTAATCAAATACTGGTAATCACACACCTTGATAGAAGCACGCAAAAAATTATGCTTAAACAAATAATACGGGCACAAAGCCTGTTCTTTCAAACCACCAATAACATTTATCAGGTCTTGCTCGCGATAATCCCGCAATGGACCCGATAATTTCTGGTGTAACTGATTAGCCGCTAACAATCCTTGAGCGGTCAGCCCCTTTGAACCATCACTTTGCTCTCCAAACACATTCTCAAAATGAACACAATCGTTATGCTCTTTTTTCAATGAACACAACGAATAAATACTATCTGCTTCTCTTGCCTCTTTAGAACCCTTTTTTACCCAATCATCCAAAAAAAAACAAGGCTTAAAAGTCTGATTTGCCTTTCCCACTAAAAAACACAAATTCACACTCGAATCAGAAAATCCTTCTTGTTTTAAGTGGTCTTTCCAAAAATTAATGGTATGATTGGTTGCAGCAGTAGCCACTAAAACCTCTTGCTTGTTTTGTTGAATAGAACGCTTTGCCAATCCCAATGCCACAAAAGTCTTTCCAAAACCAGTCGGAGCCTCTAAAGCCACTACACGAGCATTTTCAAATCCCTTCCAAACGCCATCCAAACAAGCATTTTGGGCGATTAAACGCTCTTTGCTAGCACTATCAATCAAATACAAAAAAAAACAATCCTTACTAGCAATTGAATCTAAAATACGTTAAAAAACAATGCAGCCAAAATACCACTAAAACACAGCATTCAACCCCAATTTAAGCGGAATAGCGTCCCTATCGGGAGAACACCAAATAGTACAACGCCCAAAAAGGCCAATCAGTTGTTTTAGTGAAAGCATTATGCAGAAAACAGTATAAAGCTTTTTCTCGTTTAATAAAATGCATGAAAGTAAAGGCATTGTCTTTGGGAATAATTGGAATTATTGTATTAATTGTCATTATTTTCTTCGCTGTTTTTTTGTTGCAATCACCCATAGGAGAAAAAGTATATAAAATTGGGGCGATTGTTCCGTTGACTGGACCGGGAGCTACTTTGGGAGTTCCATTCGCTAATGGAATGAGTCTGGCGGTTGAAGAAATAAATCAGTTAGGTGGAGTGAATAGCTATAAGGTAGAGATTTTATTTGAGGATAGTAAGTTAGAAGGAAAGGCTAGTGCTGATTCTGCTAATTATTTGCTTAATGTAGAGAATCCTGATGTTTTCAGTGTTATGTTTCATTTGCCAGCGCAATCAGTGAGCCCGATTTTAATGGAAGCAAGAAAACCAGTGGTGTATGAAGCCTATACTAGAAGCATCTTGGAAAGCAACCCTTATTCTTTTAAAGCAGATTTTGATTCATTGACTGGATGTGAAGAACTGATTAGATATGCAAAAGAAAAAGAAAAATATTATAATCTAGGAGTATTGATGTCAAGAGTTGAATACAATGAGCTTTGCCTTGAAGGAATTAAAAAGATCGAACCCAATGTTAAAGAATACTGGTACACTTTTGGAGAAAAAGATTTTAGAACATTATTAACAAAGGCGAATGAAGAAAACGTTGATGCACTTGTGACAATTGGCATTGACTTTGAATACATAAACATGTTCAAACAATTAACCGAATTAAACTACCCTATAAAAATGATTTGCGCCATTGCTTCAGAATGTATTTTCCCCGGCGTTATTCAAGAATCTTCTCCAGAAGTTTTGAACGGGACTATTTCAATTGATTTTGTTCCAACGAATATAAGTGAAACAGAATTTGCAGAAAAATACTCTAACAAATATCCAAACCCAAGTTTCACTGATTATGCTTGGGGGGCAATAGGATATGAAGAAATCCAATATATAACCGAGGCAATGAAAAAATGCGAACCAGGAAACAGTGATTGCTTAACAGAAGAACTCAAAAAAGTAAAAGACTATAAAACAGTCATAAACACCAAAGGATTCAAAAACAGAGTACTACAACTAACCACAAAAATCTACGAATTTAAAGACAACGAATGGAGACCAGTAAAATAAAACTAGAAATCACTAGGTTCGTGTCCCATCGAGTTTAAAAAAAATTTGGAATAAAAAATACTTTAGTGAAAAAAATGCCTGAAAAAATCAAAAAAAACACGTTAATTTCTGACATAAAAGAAGGAGACCAAATAGAAGACATTTTTTTCGTAAAATTCAAAAAACCATTACAAAAATACTCTAAAGGATACTGGTTTGAAATCAGATTAGAAGACACAAGCGACGGAATAATGTTAAAATACTGGGGTTCTAATAATCAAGAAGAAGTACAAAAAGCCTATGATTCAATTCAAAAAGACGCCATTATTTTATTAAAATGCAGAGCAGCAAAATATCGTGACAAAATAGACCTAATCACAAACAATCCAACAGATTTTCGAATGTTATTGCCAAACGAATTTGATGAAAAAGAATTCAAACGATACACTACAAAAAACATGGAAGAAATGAGCACAGAACTAAAACAACTAATCGAACAAGTACAAGACAATGAAATCAAATCAGTTCTAACAGAAATATTTATTACAGACACAGATTTTTTTGAAAAATTCCAAAAAGCTCCGGCAGCAGTATACTTACACCATGCCTGGATTGGAGGGCTAATAGAACACACTCTAAATATCACTAAGATTTGTTTGTTAATGAAAAAAATTTATCCACAGTTAAACCAAGATTATTTAATTGCAGGAGCACTATTACACGATATTGGAAAACCAAGAGAATTTTCAGACAAAATCCGAACCGTGGTTAGCCAAGAAGGAATGCTAGTAGGACACATTTCTATTGGAGTACAAATTTTAAGCGAAAAAATGAAAAAACTAAACATTCCACAAGAAAAACAAAACCGATTAATTCACTTAATTTTATCACACCATTCAAAACAAGAATTTGGTTCTCCAAAAACACCTGCTTTTTTAGAGGCCTTTGTAGTTGCATTGGCCGATGAACTGGATGCCAGAACACAATTAATTACCGAAAAAATCGAAAAGGCCAATACCGAAGAAGAAACAATTTACACAAAAGAATTTGGAAACATCTTCCTCAAATAATTTAACTTAAGAAAAACTCATCCAAATCAGCCACAAACCCAAAAGAGCAAGAATAACAGTGCTGATTGATTGCTTTGCTTTAAACATTTGTGATTGCTTGTGAATAACTTCCGGAAAACCGACTTTAAGAATTCCCTTAATCAAAGTAAACCAGCCAAGAAGAGTAATAATTATTCTCCAGTCTGCCACCCACAAATTATGCAATACCACAGTTCCAAGGCCCATTAGCAGGGTAATGTATCCGGTAGCAATAACAAATGACTTGTCTTCAGTCATTTCAATTGTTTTTCCTAACTGCCTTGTCAGAATAAACAACAATCCAAAAATAAGAAAGAAACCGCCCAAAAACCTTGCTAAAATAAGAGAAATATCCAGCATTCAAACACCGTCGTACTAATACTAGCTTTTTCAGGTTTTAAATGCTTTCGCCAACACGCGGCCTTGTAGATAACTTGGTTTTTCAAACAACAGCATTAAATATTTTGACGGCATATTGTTAGCATGAAAAAATTTGTTTTCGCATTGCTTTTGGTTGCAGGGATTTTATTTTTCGGGTGCGTTGACAACAATGCCTGCGGTGACGGCAATTGCGACACCAGCATTGGAGAAAACGACCTAAGCTGCCCTGAAGACTGCCCCAGTTACAAGCTATCCTGCGTGGATGGCGCCTGTGTAGTTGTTGAGGGAACCGGACCAGATGAGTGCTCTGACAACTCAGACTGTATCTAAAATCAACAATGGACAACCACAATGCTTTCCTTGGCCAATAGGAAAAGCCTAAAAAAACTGCTTAAAAAGGCCAAAAAAGAAGGAATCCTGAAATAATAAAAAAATAGTTTTCGCAGCTCCCCGCACCCAGCCACCGCGTGGGTTTGTGGAATTGCGAAAAAAACGGGAAAGCGATTTTTTTTTGTTTCGCGAGAAAATGCTTGTTAGGCCCTATTATGCTGGTCTGAATATTGCTTTTCGTAATGAGCAATATTCTATATTATTGCGCATTATAATGAGCAATATTTAAATACTGGTTTGTTGTATATTCTATCATGGTTTTGAAGGAAAAGACTTTTAGTGCAGACGTAATTTTAGTCAATAAAATAACAAAAGGGCTTTTGGGCACTGTAATAAAAGACCAGTTAATGGAATTTGGGGTCTTGAAAGATTCTGTTCCAAGAAGCGTTTTCCCGGAAATAGCCAAATATAAGGGGGCGGCTGCCTTTGTAGTAAAAGGTTTGAGGCGATGCGGTAAAAGTACGCTTTTAAAACAAATAATTGAAGCCAAATTCAGGGAAGACTTTTACTATTTCAACTTTGACGATGAGAGAATATTTGGGTTCAGCGCAGAAGACTTCCAGACTTTAATGGAAACCTTTATTGAAATGTTTGGAAAAAGAAAAAACGTTTTCTTTGATGAAATACAGAACATTAAAGGATGGGAATTGTTTGTAAACAGGATTTTAAGGCAAAACTACAGAGTTTTTATAACAGGCTCTAACGCAAACCTTCTGAGCAAAGAGCTTGGAACACATTTAACCGGCAGGCACGTTGACATAGAACTCTATCCATTCTCATTCACTGAATTCCTGAAAGCGAGAAAAGAAAAAGTTCCAAAAAAAGGGTTCTATTCAACGGATGAAAAAGCACTGCTTTCAAAAAGATTCAAGGAATACTTTGAAAAGGGAGGAATGCCCGAAGTGATTGTTTTCTCAAATGACGCAATGCTAAGGGGATTAATAAACGACATAATACAAAAAGACATAGTGACCAGGTATAACCTAAGAAAGCCAGCTGAGCTAAAAGCAGTGCTAAAATTTCTAATTGCAAACACGGCAAACTCCGTTACATACCGCTCCATAATAAACAACTTCAAAATAAAAAGTCCGAACACAGTGCAAAAGTACACAGAGTATGCTGAAGAAACCTATTTGACATTCACAGTGCACAAGTATGAAAAAAAACTTAAAAACTTTGACAAAAACCCCAAAAAAATTTACTGCATAGACAACGGAATAATAAGAGAGAACGCTCCTTCCATAAACGAAAAAAAAGGTGCAATGCTGGAAAACACAATAGCAGTACAACTCAAGCGACTTGGAAAAGAATTTTATTATTATAAAGGGAAAACAAGCAGTGCAGAATGTGACTTTGTGCTCCCAAAAGAAAAACAAGCAATACAGGTTTGCTACAACCTGAACGAAAACAACAAAGAAAGGGAAACAAAAGGCATGCTCGAAGCAATGGAAAAAACAAAAGCAAAACAAGGCCTAATACTGACACTTGGCCAAGAACAACAGACCGGCAAAGGAATAACCATAAAACCAGCATGGCAATGGCTTCTGGAAAACGAGCCATCATAAAACACTTAATTTTACGGTATATTTTTATGCGCTACAATCGGCCGTGATGGGGTGCTGTCTTTTTTTTTTTGATTTGCAGCTCTCTGCACCCAACCACCGCGTGGGTTGCCTGATTTGTAATAGGGGGTGGTGTGATTTTTTTTTGTTCTTGCTTGTCCGCTAGCCGACTAGTGCTTTTTTTTTGTATTTTTTTTGAAGCATCATCCCTGCAATGGTTGCTAATAGTATGATTCCAAGCAACCAGAATAATTCTTGCGGGGGCTGTCTTGTAATTGTTTTTTCCGGAACAATGCTTTCAGTGCAGTTGCTGTTCTGGCAAAAACCGTTTTCGCATGGGGTTCCGTTTGGCTGAACAGTAAAAATGCATTTTCCGTTTCTGCAGCGGTCCAAAGTGCAGGGGTTGTTGTCATTGCAGGTTGTTTCATTGCAGGAAATTGTTTTTTCCGGTTCAAACAACAGCAATGGTGAACCGAATTCGTTTATTTGCTCTTGGGTTGGAATGGTTTCCATGCTGAAAGAATAAGAAATTGTTTTGGTTTCGTTCGGGCTTATGTTTCGTGCAAAAAAAGCGATTATCGGATCGTTTTCAATTATTTCTTTTTGAAAACTGCTTTCTATTTGCATTGCGGATAATAAAAGGGATTTTGGAATGTCTTCGATAATTATTGCCGAATTCATTTTTTGGTTGCAGGAATTTGTTATTTTTAATTCCAAAAAAACAGTATACCCTATTATCATGTTGGCAGTATCCAGTTTATTTTTTACTTGGACATTTCTTTCAAAAATTGTTTCAGAACAGGCATTTTGGCTTCCTGATTGTAAAAGCGATTTTACATATTCTAATTCTGTTAGTTTGCCTGAAGAATTTTGTCCTGAATACTCGCGGGTAACAGTCAATATTGTTTCTTCCGTTAAATTCGTGTCTGTTCCTTGAGGGAAAAGGGTTGTTTGTGTGCAGGTTTTGGAACAACAGCGTTTAGAATCATTTGCGTTCATCCAATCGCCTGAACAGGTTTCGTTTTCATCACAGATATCGCTTTCGGAGTACTGGCTGCATGCTAGAAATCCGCCTTGAATGGCTGGTGTGGGTTCTGGCTTGTCCAGCAAAAAATAATGATAATTGGTGTCGGAAGTGTTTCCTGCATTGTCATCGCAATAAAAGCGGATTCCCCAGTTTCCGTCTGTTGAAAGTAAAATTGAAGTGCTGGTTCCCTGGTTATACTGCCATTCTCCCCAGTTTGTTCCGCTGGAAGAATTTGTGTCTAAAGAATAACTCAGGTTTTGCGGGCCTGAAAGATTGTCATAGCAAACCAGCGGGACATTAATGTCCGTGTTTTGCCATGTGCTTGTAGGATTGTTCCAGATAAAAACCGGTGCTGGTTTTTCTGAAGAAACTGTTAATGCAATGTCTCCTGATGTTTTTGTTGTATCATAAGTTGATAACGGGTCTGCTTTGATAATTCCCCGGTCATTAGTCAGAGAATAAATCGGTTCTGATTCGTAAACCGAAGAAACAGTCACGCTTGTGTTTTGTAATTCAACTGTTCCTGTGTTTCCTCCTGAAATAAGTTTTATTCCAATTGTTTCTCCTCCTTCAATATAACCGCCGTCAATAGCGGTTATTGAAGAATTATAAAATCTTAAAAAACAATTGGTTTGTGCAACAATTGCGTGAGCATTTCCAAGGGAAGATGCATGCGTCGAAGGGCCTTGGATGGTTATGCTGGAATCAATCAGTGTTAAGGACAAGTAATTAATTGCGCCAAAGCCGTTTGCAAAAAAAGCATCCCATTTGGTTTCAACATCAACATTATATCCTGTAATTATTCTTTTGCCGTCCTCGCTTGTAAAATAAAATCCGTCGCTATCTCCTATCAGTTTTACGCTAAAAAGAACGCTGTTTATTTCAGAGGCAGGTCCGCTTTTTACTCCTATTGGCATTTGAAAAACTCCTGTTGCAGTTGCATGAATTGTAAGGTTTGCAACTAGAGTGTTATTGGCAAGCTGAACAATACAGCTGGAAGGAGATGATAAGATTGCACCTGCTTGGATAGTGCTTTTGGTTTTTCCCGCGCCAACAAGGTTAGTTCCTGCAACCAGCCCTAAATAATTGTCGTCTCCGATATCATGAATTTTGGCTGGCAAAAAAATCGAGTCTCCTGCAATGCTTGCTGTAACCGCTTCTGTTAATGCGTTTCCTCTTGCAACTGCAGTGTCTTCTGTTGCGGTATATTCTGTTGTTGTTTCGTCTGAATGCACAATAAGTATGGTATTGGCGCCGGAATCGAATGATGCTGGGGCAGTCGGGATATCCACGTTCCGGTTCCAGTAAGCAACCGGAGCAGTTTTGTCAATGAGAATATATTGCCGGTTTGTATCTCCTGTTAGCCCGTCGTTATCCGTACTGTTGAAATCAATTGCCCAGTTTCCATCACTTGTTATCAAAATGTTGTTGTCGTATGCTGTCCAGTTTCCCCAGCGAATGGCACTGCTTGCATCCTGGTCAATGCGGTAATCTGTTGCCTGAACAACTCTTCCGCCATAAATGATATCATCAAAAAAGGCATTTCCGCCGGCTAATTCTCCTCCCAGTGTAATCAATTCTTGCGAGAAAGAACCTGAAAAAGTCAGTCCTGTTGCAGAGCCAAGAAGGCTTTCGGATGAATCATAAACATAAAAAGAAACTGTTCCGGAACTGCTGTTATAAACAATTTTTTTTTTGTACCATGTATTTATTGGAGCACTGCCTAAAAGCAATCCTGTATAAGTAGAACCGTCAAAATAAACATAGCTGATGTCTTGTGCTGAGCCGTTTGTTGTCATATAAATAATTGCGTATTGTGAATTATTCGAATTCTTTACAATGTATATGGGGTTTGCTGTTGCAGCGCTTGTCCTGACCCAGGCAGTATATTCCATTATTGGGGAAAGGGTGCTGGTAATCGGTGTGGCTAATTGTGCTGTTCCGCTTCCGCTCAAAGTGTACAAGCCGTTTTTCAGAACATCGCCTTGAACATTCCATGTTCCGACGCTTGCTGTCCAGACAGGGCCTGAAGAATATTGTCCGTCTTCAAACCCGTCCATAAGGTTCTGGTCTCTTGTACAGCCAGCTCCGCTGTCAATGCAGGTTAAATACACATTTGCATCGGTATTCTGCCAGAAAGCATTAATATCCGAACTGGTTGAAGGTGCAGCGGCAAAAACAAGATTTACAAGAAAAGCCAGTGCAATAAAAAACAAAAAATATTTCATTAAATCGCCTTGGGCAGTATAGTATATAATTATTTATTTTACTTTTTATAACCTTTTACTTCGAAAAATATGCACTTTTAATTTTTTTGTGGGGTGCTCTTTGAGAAACTTAAAAAAAGTGAAAAGAAGAATTAGGATTAATTGTTTTTTTTACTTGCTTGATAGTTTTTTGCTTTTAACGTAAACCCAGATTCTTTTGGTCATTTCGCTGGGTGCTAGTGGAGCGCTTCCAAAAACTTTTTCCATAGAGTCATCACAACCCTTGAAACAAATGGAATAGCCTCCGAATGGTTTTTTTGCTGGCATAAAAATCCTCCTTTTTCGCTTATATGCAATACACCCTCGTGGTTTTTAAACGCTTGGGCTAAAAAAGGGATAATGGAGTATTTTTCCCTCGTAAAACCGCCTCAAAGCAAGGTCCTCAAAGCCGGTAAGGTAGTATTATCGCCGGGGGAAAGCGTGGGAAAACATTCAACCGAAAAAAAAGAAGGAATCATTATAGTGCAAAAAGGAACCGCAACCATCCTAGAAGGCCAAAAAACTTTTTTGGTAAAAGGGGGCGAAACCCATTTTATACCGGAAAATACTGTTCACGACGTACAAAGCAAGTCTAGAGAACCATTAGAATATTTTTTTGTAGTAAGCTTATTCGAAAACAGTAAAGAATAAGAAGAAAAAGCAAACTAAATAATGACAATCATTGCCTGGATTGTAACGTTTGCACTTTTGCTCTTTTGGATTAAACTAAAGATGAACAAGTCTCTTTGATAAAAAGCCTATTTGAACCGTAATACAATTCGTTGGATGGGTGTTTCGGCATATTTGGCTGGATACCCCTGTCTTTTCATTCGGAGTAGATATCGTGCGCGAACCTCTTCTAATACTTCTTCGGGAGGATCTATTTCAACTGCTCTAAAATCTTCTACAAAACGCTTTCTAATAACAGGATTGGGGCTGTCACCATAAATTCCCACAATTCTTCTTTTTTTTAGTTCTGGAATCAGTTCTTGAAATCTGCGCAAAAGTCGTATGGTGTCCGTGGCCTGCGTAGATTCTACATGTAATTCTAATACTCGATCTCCTTCCTTAAAAAGACGGGCAAAGTGAGAAGGCCTTTCTACTCTTTGAACAATTCCGCTTATTCTTGATGGTCCCTTCCAAAGTAAAAATGAATTTCTTTTCCACACTCTTCCAGGAAATCTTACTCTCATTTCTCCTGTTCTTTTGGGTGGGCGTCGCAAAGAAAACCGGGTTCGAATCGCGTTTATCATATAAACATTATACAAAGAACCGCTATAATAATTTTTTTATTCTGTCACTTTTTCAGCAGAATACACCCAAATTAGAGTTTGAGAGTCTTGCCAGGCACTAGGATCAAGGCCCGCTTTCATACACAAATGCGATAAAAATTCTTGTTTATCAGATATTTCTTCCCACACACTCGGCAAAAAAGTGGCTTTTGCAAAACCGTTTTGAAGAATTACTCCGTGAACATTTTGTTCTATTTTTTTCAATAATTCTTTTGGAGAATCAAACTCTAGCGGAACTGGTTTGGAAAGGATTGAAACTTCAATTTTGGTTTCAGCAAATTCTTTTTTGGATAAAGGGGAAAATCGAGGATCATTAAACGCTGCTGCTAACGAATACTCTTGAATGCCTTCCCAAACGGAAGCAGTGGGTTCTAGGTTTCCAATACAACCGCGCAATTTTCCTTTAATGGATAACGTTACAAAAACACCTCTTTTTTCCAATAGGATTGCAGGCACTTTTATTTCTAGTTTTGGAGAACGGTTTTCTAAAAAAGATAGAATGGTTTCTTTGCACGTTTTGAGTACTAGTTTTTTTTCTTTTTCAGACAACATTTTCTCTTACTCCATGAATGCAATGGCTGCATACCCTACTACACGCGATTTATCGCCCGCAGTGTCGCCAGAATTCTTGTAATCCAATAAAACCGGTTTCCACTTCTTTTTTTTAGCAAGATGCAAGAGCGTGATGATCGGAATTTTGCCGCACGCATCCCCTATTTCTTCTATTTTCTCTGTATTCAACTCTAAAATTGCTTGAATGGTTTTACTATCCACTTTAACGGCTTGTTTGTGGGGCAAGTAATGGCTCAAATCACTGCTAACCACGAGCAATGTGTTTTTTTTTAACTGGTTTTCTAATTCAATGGCAAGTACTTTTCCATCAATCATGCCTGCCACAATTGGAATGATAGAAAATTGTTTCAAGGTTTTTTGTAAAAAAGGAATTTCAACCTCTAAATCGTGTTCTTGGAAATGGGCTTCTTCAATATTTTGAATAATCCTAGAAACCATTTTTGTAGCGCGCTTGCTAACTGGGACGGTTCCTAATGGTGTTTCCCATTGCTCGGCTAAAGAAATGCTTGCCCCCTCAAACGCCATGGTGTGGGAGGGCCCTAGCAAGAGAATCTCCCATTCTTTGCGGGGTAGTTGTTGGAATAATTGAAATGCTTTTCCAGCAACAGCACCAGAATAAATGTATCCTGCGTGCGGTGCAATAATTGCTTTTAGTTTTCCCGCTAGTTTTTTGGGAGTTCCTTTCAAATAGCCTGAGAGTTCTTGTTCTAATTCTTTTTTTTCGATTGGATAAAAGCTTCCAGCCGCTGCCATGCTTCGTGTTTTCATTTCCACACCCCTGCAATCTTTTCACCACAATACTCGCATTTTCCTTTTTGTATGTGGTGTTCGATAATGCTATGATAATTTCTTTTAATAAGTGCTTTAGTGCATTTGGGACAGTACGTGCTAGAATGCTCTGTATCCAAAATATTTCCAATGTACGCGAACTTTAATCCTGTTTTTTTTCCGATTTCAACCGCTTCTACCAGTTTTTCGTGGGTAGTTGTGTTTTTGTCCAGCATTTTATAATCGGGATGAAAGGCTGTTACATGCCATGGAATGTCCGTGCTTTGGCGGGCAATGAATTCTGCGATTTCTTGGAGTTCTTTTTTGGAATCGTTTTCGCCCGGAACCAGCAAAGTCGTTATTTCCAACCAGATATCGCTTTTGGCTACTCTTTCAATGTTTTTTAAAACCGGTTCTAGTTTTGCTTTACAGGTCTTTTGATAAAACTTTTCAGTAAATGCTTTCAAATCAATGTTAATGCCGTCCAAAAAAGGATGGATTTTTTTAATGGCTTCTTTGGATTCAAAGCCATTGGATACAAACACGTTTTTCAATCCTTTTTTGTGACCAAGTTTGGCGGTATCAAACGCGTATTCGAAAAAGATTACGGGTTCGTTGTACGTGTAAGCAATTGAGGGAATTTGTTTTTGAACACACGTTTCCACTATTTTTTTCGGGGGCCAATCGTCCCCTAGTTTTCCACTTTGGCTGGTTTCTTGAAAAGAAATTTTGCCTTCTTGTTTGAGTTCTCGAATGGATTGGCTGATATCCCAGTTTTGGCAAAAACCACATGCAAAGTTGCATCCAATGGTTCCAATGGAAAAAACCTCTGTTTCGGGTAAAAAATGAAATAATGGCTTTTTTTCTATTGGATCTATGTGCGCGGCAATGGCTTTTCCATACACCAACAAATAAAGTTTTCCTTCGATGTTTTTGCGTACGCCGCAAATTCCTGTTTGGTTGGGAAGAATAGTGCAGTACCAATTGCAGGCCGTGCATTGTACTTTTTGCTCGGGTAGTTTTTCGTATAATGTGGCTTCATGCATTTACCAAAAAATAGGGCAAAAAGCTTTAATGTAGGAATTGGTTCTTTAGGGGGCGTAGCGTTTTTGATAGGTTTCGAGTTCTGGGTGGTAGAATTCTGCGATTAAGTGTTTTTCGGTTAGGGGGTCAATCCAATTGTGGGAATCGTGTTCATTGCTTAATTGTATGGTTCCGCTTTTTAATTCACACAAAAAAATGAGTAAAGTAACGGTTTGTTTATCCACTCGTTTGAAATGCCGTACACTAATGGGTTCTAGAACGTTAATTTCTAATCCGGTTTCTTCTTTTATTTCGCGTTGAACTCCGTTGATTGGGTTTTCGCCTGGTTCTAGCCTTCCGCCCGGCAGCTCCCATATCCCTGGTTTTTGTTTGGTGTAGTTGCTTCTTTTTACCACTAATAGTTTTTTGTTTTCATTGAGAATGAATCCTTTGGCTGCCAATCGAAAATTTGCCATGCATACAAAATAGGGGTTATATTTTTTCAATTAATTGCATGATTTCTTGGACGTGTTTTTCAATGGTTTTGAGATCGCGAAATTGGCGTGAGTATGCTTTGAGTCCTTTAACCACTTTGGTTAGGCTTTCTTTGGTTGGTTGGTCAAAGTCTCCTCCTACTTTTCGAAACATGCTTCGAATAAGAACCTCCACGTACTCTTGCTTGAATGCTTCAAAAGCAAATGGAGAACCACTTCCCGTTAGCTCTTTCATTTTTTTTAAAACACCCTCGTGAGCACTCAAATAGCATTTTACAATGGCATCTCGCACCATTTCCGGGGTAACCGGTTTGGCGATATCCACGCCATAACATTCTGTCATGCAAAAAAACACGGCTTACTAGGATAAATACTTTTTGGGGTTTTTCGATGGTCTTTTAAAATCAAATTGCCTTTTTTTTGTTTGAATGAAAGAAAAAGAGCCTAGAATTATTGGTTTTATTGAATGGGCTACTCGATTGGTTAGTGCAATAGCGGCAATTGCTTTTTTGTGGATTGTGTGGAGCATTGTATTGGTGGTTTTGGTTTCTATTTTTGGCGATCCTTTTGTGGAAGGTAGCCAACAGCTTTCCAGCACGGGAATTGTTTTGGCTATTGTGAGTCTGATTCCGGGAATTATGGGACTGCCATGGTTTTACAAGAAATTCAAGAACTGGGCGTTCAAAAAACCAGTGATAGATTTCCCCTAAAATCCCTTAAAACGCTTTTTTTGGGTTTTAGGTCGTGGATTCCTTTTAAATAGTTGAATCGTGTTTTTTTGATTGATTCTTAATGATTCGACCGGAAAAAACGCTTTTTTGGTTTTTGACTATTTTACTGGTTTTTTTCTTGGCAAGCACAGCTTTGGCGGCAACTGAAAATTTGACGGTAGCGTCTTGTTCGGTGGTTTCTGGTCCTCTTACAATTGCAAATTGTACTGGATTGAATACCAGCGATGACGATACTGATGTTGCCATTCCAAAAGGCAAGGTACTGGGCACTGCTATGTCTGACACTAGTTTTAATGGAACGGTTAATACTGTTACAGTTACTTTTCGACATAGTGGGGAAAGTGGAATTGGTGGGACTGTTGGAATAACTTTTTATGATGGAACAAATGGCACTACCTTTTGTAGTGAGGGCACAAGTACTTCAAATGTATCGAGCTTTGCGACAAGCGAAGTAATTTCTTGTACGCCAGCGGGGGGTTGGACAGCAGCAAAATTGGATGATTTGCAGATACGGGTAAAGAATAATGATAGTGGTGGTGGGCAAGACTTATTTTTATCGTATTTAATCGTGGAAGTGGATTATACTGCATTTGTTTGCGGTAACAATACTAAAGAAGGTTTGGAAGAGTGTGATGGAACGGACTTGGATTCTCAAACGTGTGCAACCCAAGGGTTTGACGAGGGTACGTTGGTTTGTGCGGGAGACTGTACTTTTGATACGAGTGGTTGTAGTGGCTTTGTGTGTGGCAATGATACTATTGAAGGGAGTGAGGTGTGTGATGGAACGGACTTGGATTCTCAAACGTGTGTTTTACAAGGATTTGAGTCTGGAACCCTTGCCTGTCAAGTGGATTGCACGGCTTTTGACACTAG
>JAHJAQ010000120.1 GCA_018813975.1 Microcaldota archaeon | reverse complement strand
TGAAGTAATTGGGTATTTCATCAGTGAAGGAGATTTCAAAAAAGATTGCCTTAGGATCAGCTACATTAAAGAAAAAGAAGTATCAAAACACTTGCGAAAAGCTATTAACAGCATTTTCTCTGGCCATTTAGATGAAAAAAGAACAAAAGAAATCAAGTTCGGTAGGAAAATTGGGAAAATTCTTTTCCAGCAAGTTTTTGGAATCCGACCTTATGCCAAAAATAAGACAGCACCCGACTTTATTTTCTCAGCAGAGCTTGACAAAATAATAGCTTTTCTATCAGGTCTTTTCACGGGCGATGGAGGCGTTCACGCATATAAAAATGGACAACGGGCCACTATCTACTTTCATACAATATCGAAAAAATTGGCGGGCCAAGTTCTAGCACTATTGACCATGACTGGTGCCGGGCCATTCTATGTACAAGAAATAAAAAGAAAAAACACCCTCGTTTTTGGAAAAAGAATTGACGCCCAGGATATTTATGCTGTTCGAAGCGACTCCAAACAAGCTATTGCAACGCTCTACAATCAAGGATTTAGATTTTTAAGCGAAAGAAAAAACAAAAGGCTAGAACAGATTATAAAAAAACGTAGAAAATTTCTATCACGTGAAGATGACCTTTACCATCGAAAAATAAAAAAAATCGAGAAAATAAATGGGCCAATCGATTTATACGATTTTGAGGTAGACGCTACACACAACTTTTTTGCCGGCCAAATATTGACACACAATTGTTTTGGCATTTTTGTAGGCGATAGTGGATTGAATACAACGTTTTCAGCCCAACAAAAAATGTTATTACCAGCCAATGGAAACGTGGCCTTTATCAGTCAATCCGGCGCATTAGGCGTCAATATTTTGGATTGGGCTGCCACCCAACCATTTGGTATTAGCAAATTTGTTTCTTATGGAAATGCCATGGACATTGATGAAAGCGATTTATTAGAATACTTGCGAAACGATACCAAAACAAAAATAATCACGGTTTATTTGGAAGGAGTAAAGCACGGTCACAAATTCTTAGAAATCGCAAAAAAGGTTTCCAAAAAAAAACCCATTATTGTACTCAAAGGAGGCGTTACCCAAGAAGCCCACCAAGCAACCATCTCTCATACAGGCAGTTTGGCTGGAAACACGGAAGTATACAAAGCGGTTTTCAAACAATCCGGCATTATTCAAGCCGAAGACCTAATGCAATTATTCAATTTTGCTAAAATCCTAGAAAGCGAACCCTTGCCAAAAGGAAACCAGGTTCAAATTATTACCAATGGCGGAGGATATGGCATTATTACCGCGGATGCCATTGTAAAACACGGTTTAAAACTCGCCAATATGAGTGCCACCAATAAGAACCAGCTCAAAAAGGTTTTTCCTTCCACGGTTTCTATAAACAATCCCATGGACTTGGTGGGAGATGCCGATGCCAAGCGCTATAAAATTGCCGTAACCACGGCCCTAAAAGACCCCGATGTGAACATGGTATTGGTAATCATTTTGTTCAATACGCCCCCAATTGGCGAACAAGTGGTGCGAGAATTGGCAAAAATAAAGAAAACCGCGAAAAAACCATTAATCGTGGCTTCCACTGGATCGGATTTTACCCAAAAAATGCGTGCCAAATTGGAAAAAAACAATATCCCCACTTTTGAGTACCCTGAATTGGCGGCCAGTTCCCTACAAGCATTATGGAAATACAGCCAAGTATACCAACCCAACAAAAACAAGGATTAGGGATTGGATTCTTTTTTGGATTGGGTTAATGCTTCAATTACCTTATCGATTTCGCCGTACTCTAACCATTCAAAAATAAGGTGAACGTCAAATGCCTTGTTAAACGCTGTTTTTTCCAATTCTTTTTCGAGCAAAGCCATTCCGTGGGATGTAATAGAGGTCTTGCTTTTCTGAAGTTTTCGAAGCTCGGCAATCTTTTGTTGTAAAGAAGCAGAAGCAAAGTTTTCTTCAAACGACAACAAACACTTTTCTTTCCAAGGCGCCAATAATCCCGCCAAGTTGAGTGCTTTGGGTTCTAAACCGCGTTGTAAGGTGCCCCCCAGTTTTACACGCACCAATGGTTTTAATTCAAAAGATTGTTTGAAAATACCCTCAAAAAACAAGTTTATTTTTTCTTGTACACTTTCGCGAGTTGCATTTTCAAAAACCATTTTTTTGTAAAACATTTTTCGCTGCCGGAGAATTTCCCTAAAATCCAGTTTTTTGGAAATGGTATTGTAAATCCAATATCCTTTGGGATGTTCTGCTTCTAGTTTTTTAATTTGCGTGCAAATCGTAGAGCCCGTTAATAAAAACTTGCCACCCGGTGTTTCGTGTACTTTTGGCCAGTGCAAGTGTCCATTTACCAACAAGTCAAATCCTCGGGGAAAATCACTTAGGGAAATGGTGGCCGCCATTTCATCCTTAGTAGGTAAAAAATCAGTAATGCTTTGGTGTAACACAAAAATATTATGACAATTTTTTTCTGGTCGAGGATTCCATTGTTTGAGCGCATTTAACGCCACTTTTTCCGGAACCCCACTCAAACCATGCACCACCACGATTTCCTTTCCTTTTCTTAAGAACAATTTTTGAGCGTGCAAGTGAACCAAAAAACCGCTTTTTTCCAGTACTTCCAATGCATTTACAAAGTCTTTGGGACGATATTCATGAGTTCCATGAATCGAAACAATGGGAAGACAATTCCATTCTATTTTTTGTTTTTCACCGCTTCTGTTTTCGCGTTCTAAAGCAAGGGAATTGGGAATGGGTTGAGCGAGTTTGAAAAAAGAAAACGATTGTTTCCATGCTTCTGGAGAAGGTTGATTGGAATCAAACAAATCTCCCGCCAACAGCACAAAATCCACTTTTTCTTTCAAAATGGCTTCTAATGCTTGTTGGGATTGAAACAACGCATCGTTTTCGCGTTCTGTTCCCTGGGCAAAACCAAAGTGTGTGTCCGATAAAATTCCAATTTTCATATATACCCCTCTTTTTTCCCAGGTTTTTTTGCGGAGCAAAAAAAGCTGTCGGACAAAATTCCAATTTTCATAACGCCACCGTTATTTGATTTAATGGAAAACCCAATAGAGGACGGAGCACGGGAAGAGAAAATATTTCATCTTCTCGCACCATTCGAGTCAATTCTTTTTTAGATAAAACTGAATCCGCATTTGCCAAAGCCAGTATTTTATTTTTTTGAACGGCATTTTCCAATTCTTTTTGGGAAATGATTTCAAAGGGTTGAAAAGAATTCCATTTTTCCATTTTTTTTAGCAACAGAGGATATTCTTTTTTAGCAAGAATTGGAATTACGGAACAACCTCTTTTGAGCAACAACCAAATCGCGTTTGCTTCTTTTTTTTGGTTTTGCATTAGAAAACCAATTTCGCCTTGTGATCCAACCGGCAAGCCATTCAATCCCCGATCAACAGAATTGTATACATAACACCCGGTTGGTTGTACATTTACAAAAACCGTTTTTGTTGGTTTTTCCAAGTTCACTCGAATCCCCGAAATTTTTTCCAATATTTTTTGGCCGGCCTGTTCTTCTACGGTTTTACTTGAATATCCTTGGTTTCCGCTTCTCTTGCAATCCACTTTGAAAGAATCGCCTTTTTGCATTGTTTTTTGAGCGCATTCCACTGTTTTTTGTACAATAATCGCTAGTTCCGTAGTTGGAAAAAATGCTGCAAACGAAAAAGAATTAATCCCAAAAATAGTTTTTAACGGAGCAACCATTTTTTCAAGGCAAGAACCGCGAATCTCGATTCTGCCTTTGGCTGGTTTGAGTTTGGCGTTTTGGATGCCATGAAATCGAAAGCTCTTTTGGATATTGGAAATCAGTAGGGCAGTCATTTGTTTGTTCACAAAATCGCTTTTAATGTACATTTCGGGAGCGGTTTTAACGAAAATACAATTGGCTTGCATAAAAAGAAAAGCCCTAAAAAACCGTTAAAAAACCATTGTAAAAGGGTTGGCCTCTAATTTACGCTATATTCTCTTGTAAACTTGAAGACAAGAGTTATTATACTTATCAACATCTTGGTAAACAAATTCAAAAGAATATTTTTCAACAATTGATTTTAGCTCATTCGCAACATACTTTGTTGTTCTAAAAACCCCAACCCCATTGTGAACGGCTGTTATAGTGCCCTTTTTTTTGTCCATTGACCAAGCAATACCCCCCCTTTCTTCTTTTGGCAAATAATTAAGAATAAAATCAGAAAATAACGGATTTGTTTTGTATTTTTCGAAAATCCATTCTAGATTATATTTTAACTGAAAACCTAAAATAAGA
>JAHJAQ010000119.1 GCA_018813975.1 Microcaldota archaeon | reverse complement strand
TTCTTTATAAAATTCTATCAAGATTTTTTGGTGGTGTGGAATTTCAGAAAAAGCGAATTGTTGTTTAAAGTATTCAAAAACCGCGTTTGCAGTATTTTCTTCCGCGTACAGGTATTCTCGAATAAAATCAATAATCTGGGTTTTGTTTTTTTTGGGTTTTAATTTTTCTTCCATGTGCTTTCTAAAACGCTGGATTTCTAGTGCCAAGTCAAAAGAAAGTGGCAGGGTTTCTGAAAACCAGCGGGGAACCGTGGGCGGTCTTTTGTAGGCAGGAACCACTTGAGCTACCATGCCAAGGGCATGTCTAAATTGATAGGTTTCTCCGCCTAAAACAAAAACATCGCCTTTTTGTAAGCGTTCTAAAAATCCTTCATCAATCGTTCCGACTTTATGATCTTTTATTTTTACTATAATTTTGGCTTCATCCGGAATGGTTCCAACGTTTGTCATGTAAATGACGCGCGCTAGTTTTCCTTTTTTGCCAATCATTCCTGTTTCTTCATCAAACCATATTTTAGCGTACACCTGGCGCAGTTCTAAACTCGAATATTTTCCCGACAAGTAATCCAATACCTCCAAAAAGGTTGCTTTAGAGAGATTGCGATAACAATATGATTGTTGAATGAGCGTCCACAATTCATCCACATGGATTTGTTCTGCAATTGCAATCCCAAAAATGTGCTGGGCTAATACATCCAGTGCTTTTGTTGGAACCTGAATTTTGTCAATCTTTTTTTCCAAAGCATTTTTCAAGAGAACCGCGGATTCAATCAAATCATCGCGATCCAATACAATTAGCCTTCCTTTTACTTTGTCGTGCAATCGATGACCGCTTCTTCCCATGCGTTGAATGGCCCTTGCAACCGACTTGGGACTGGATAATAAGATTACCAAATCAATATATCCAATATCAATTCCTAGTTCAAGCGATGTTGAACAGACTACGCATTTTAGTTTTCCTTGTTTTAAGCGATTTTCAATGTTCAAGCGATGTTGCCTACTTAAAGAAGAATGGTGTGCTCCCAAATTGCCTTGCATGTATTTGTTGGGAAACTTTTCTTTCAAATGATGAACCACCCTTTCGGTGGCAGCTCGTGTATTCGTAAAAATCAGCGTGGTTTTGTGTTGTGAAATTAATTGGTCTAGTGTTTCATACAACGCGTGTTGGATTTGTTGTTGTGAGGTGTGAATCAGATCGGATAAGGGGGAAATTACCTTTAAATCCATTTTTTTGAGAAAAGAAACATTCACTATTTTACAGTTTCGGGGTTTTTTGTTTTCCATTCCAACCAAAAACTCGGCAATCTTTTCTAGTGGCGCTACTGTTGCACTTAATCCAATACGACAAATGCTGGGGGATAAGCGTTGTAGCCTTTCCAAAGAAAGCGATAAGTGCACGCCGCGCTTGTTTTCTGCCAAAGAATGAATTTCATCCACAATTACCCATTGGACTTCTCGTAGTTTTTCCCTGAATTTTGGGGCATTTAACAGGATAGCAAGAGATTCTGGCGTGGTAATTAAAATGGCCGGTGGTTTTTTGAGCATTTTAGCGCGTTCTGCTTGACTGGTGTCTCCTGTTCGAATCGCAATGGGAACACTAATCGTTTTGCCTTTTTCTTTAGCGGATTTTTTGATATCCTCTAATGGTTCTAACAAGTTTTTGTGAATGTCATTGGATAACGCGCGCAGGGGAGAGATGTACACGCAATACACTTTTTCTTCCAGTTTTTCCAAATCTGATAGGGAAATCAATTCATTCAAGATTGAAGTGAAAGCAGAAAGGGTTTTTCCGGTCCCGGTTTCCGCGCTTACCAACGTGTTTTCGCGTGCCAAAATATTAGGGATTGCGTGCAATTGGGGTTCTGTAAAAGACTTGAATTGGTGTTTAAACCAGTGGCTAAGCAATGGATGCAAGGAAGCGAATAATTCTGCATTAGAGGCCTTGTTTTTTTGGAATACAATCGGCATGCTAAAAACAAGAATACTAAAAAGGGCTAAAAAAGCGTTAAAAGCGTTTTTGGGGGCTGTTTTCGCTAAAACAAAGAGAGTGCGCTTTACCCTTTGATTAGTAGGATAACGCCTATAATAAAGAAAATGAGCCATACAAAGGGCTGAACAATGGTTAAAGGCTCGGGTAGCGTGGGAATGATTACGCCAATCGCTACGCCAATAAACAGCATTCCCAATTCTTTTCCACCAGTACTTGTCATGAAAAATCTGTGCTATGTATAACACAATTTGGGTTTTTAAACGTTTACGGCTTTTTTCTTGAATAGTATGTCAATCATTGTAGGACTAAACACGGAAAAACTCGTTAAAACCGCGGTAATTCTTGGATTAGAAGATGTGCTAGTGTCCGGCAAAATAGATCCTAGCATTGATTCAAAAAGCGTTCAAACCATTTTGGAAAACCTGCAAAAAGTGGAAAAAAAGGTGAAAGGGTTTCACTTTTTTTTGGTAACTGGTTATACCAAAGAAAAAGTTATTCCCTTATTAGAAAAAGCCGGTTTAAAAGATTTTTTTGACGAAAAGCACCTTTTTTTTGTTACCAAAGAGTATATTGATTCCAAGGAAGAAGTGGATAGAAAACTTCATGAAACAGAATTGGAAAAAGATCCTTTTTTCAAGGATGAATATTTTAAACAAGTCACTGTAGACAAGATTAGTGAAGAATTGAACATCCCTAAACAAAAAATGATTTTGATTGGTCATGATCTTTGGTTTACTGGTTTTTATACCATGCGCTTTTCTAAAATTGATTTTGCATTGATTCGAAGCGCTTTATCCAATAGGGGCAAACCCCAACAAGAAATTATCAAAGGTTTAACATACTTCAATCGAACGTGGGTTGATTTTCGAAAACTATTAACCGGTTCTTTTCCGGTTTCGAACAATGCTTTTTTGGATCGCTATATCCAAGAGTTTTTGAAAAAAGAATTATTGGGAGAAAAAGGAATTAATTCTCTTGTAGCCGCGCGCAAAAAACAATTGGAGGAAAGAAATGCCTAATCGTATTCGCACCCTAAAAGCTAGGCGTATCCTAAATAGTCGTGGCGATTATACTATTGAAACAACTATTCAAACCGCGAATGGTTTTTTTGCAGGCAGTGCTCCCAAAGGTGGTTCCAAGGGAAACCTGGAAGCAAAAGAATTGCCCGCCATTACCGCTGTTCGAAAAGTGAATTTGCGAATTGCCCCTCACTTGGTTAAAAGAGCCTTACCCCATCAATCCAAATTGGATGCGCGCTTACTAGAATTGGATGGAACCCGCTATAAATCTCGGTTGGGTGGCAATTCTTTGTTATCGGTTTCTATTGCTGGTTGTAAAGCCAATGCGGCTGCCAAAAACAAAAAATTGTATCAGTACATCGCACAATTAGCGGATAACAAAAAACTTGTTTTGCCGGTTCCATTCTTGAATATTTTGAATGGAGGAAAACACGCTGGAATGAAAAATGATATTCAAGAAGCCATGATTGTTCCAAAAAAATTCAAGTCTTTTTCAGCAGCTCTGGGCGCGGGAACCGCTGTTTTTCATGCGTTGCGAAAGATTTTGCACCAAAAATGGGGTGCCAGTGCTACCTTAGTAGGGAATGAAGGGGGTTTTGTGCCCCAAAAAGCCAAAACCATTGAACAACGACTGGAATTATTGGAAAACGCAGTTGAACAAGCTGGTTTTAAGAAAAAAGTTTTTTTTGCAATTGATAGTGCCGCTACCCAGTTTTATTCCGCTAAAAAAAAGCAGTATGTGCTTGGAAAAAAAAAGTTTTCAAAGGTCAAACTAGTGGAGTATTATGCGCGCTTAGCCAAATCATTCCCCTTGGTTTCAATTGAGGATGGTTTGGCAGAGAACGATTGGAATGGGTGGGAAGCATTAACCCAAAAAATGGGTAAAAAGCTTCAAATCGTGGGAGATGATTTATTGGTTTCAAACCCGGCGTATATTCGAATGGCAGCCCAAAAAAAAGCGTGTAATTATTTGTTATTAAAGCCGAATCAGATTGGAACGGTTTCTGAATCTATTGAAGCCAGTCAATTGGCATTGAAAAGCAAGTGGATGGTAATGGTTTCGCATCGAAGCGGCGAAACCAATGATTCTTTTATTGCTGATTTGGCGGTTGGATTGGGAGTAGGGCAATGTAAGTTTGGGGCCCCGGATCGAGGAGAACGAATTGCCAAGTATAATCGCTTATTACAAATTGAAAGTGAGCTAGGCAAAAAGGCTCGATTTGGTATTTAATCCTTCAATAGTCTTTTCCGGGTTTTCGGCAACTGAAATATTTAAATACTAGCAAAACCTTTTTTATTCATGGCCGTTAGTCGAATACTATTAACGAATGTAACCCTTCGAGAGGCACTAAAACGAAACAGTTTTTATTTAGAGGAGCCTGTCTTTAACCGCTTTTTACGTTATGCCAGAAGCCAAAGATGGTCTTTTGATTGGGCAAGTCAAAGTGCTCTTCAATTGGCACGTGACTTGCGGAGCGGTCACTTTGTAACTCCTCAAAGACTGATGAAAGAATGGAATATTACAGGTGCCGGTTTGAAAGGATTGCAAAAAGGAGAAAGAGAAAGACTACAAAAGGGCAGAAAAGAAGTTAAACTGCGAGTGGTTTTTGGTGTCACGGTTTTTGACAAGAATGATGTTTCTTTATTAAAAAAAAGAGCTAGGGGTCTTTTGCCAAAAAAGCGGGCGAAACCGAAACGATCTCCCCCTCGTACGAATCGTCTTTCTACAGCAAACGAGATGGCAAGTCTAACTGCATTCTTAAACGCTCGTAGAATAGCTAAAATGTCGCAGCCACGTTCTCCTAAAGGAAGATCTCCTCGACGTTTGATGCGGCTCTAGTTTTTTTATTCGGCGTTTTTGGGTAAAAAACCTTTTTTGGTTTGAATCGCTTGTTGTTGTGTGTGCACGGGTGTCTTGGAAAAAAAGAAGTCCCCTAATTGTGTATTGGAAAGAGTGCGGGAAAACTTTTTTAAGGACTTGAATTCTACTGAATCCTTGTCCAAAAGGTTCGTGAACATTAGTTTTTTTTGCAAGCGCAAATTCTTTCGATTTTCAATAAATTGGGTTTCAAAAAAACGCTCAAAATATTCTGGTTTCCAATCAACCCCAAAATGCAAGCGCTTTTTTATGCTTTTTTGAACCAGTGGGCGCAACCATTCCAGTGCTTTTTCGCTAGAATCAAAGTCTTTGATGGTACGATAGCAAAAGTCTTTTCGCTTGGATTGGACAAACAATCGATTGTTAGGCGTATTATAAAGAGCAATTACAAATGGCGGAAAACGATAGCAAAAAAAGTTCAAGGCATTCATGATAAAAGAGGCGTGAGACGCTATTTTTCCAAACAAGAGCATTTCCGGAAAAGATTCAAACCGCGTAAAAGCCTTTAGTTGGTGGGAAGCAAAAAAGAGAGAAGAATCTCCTTTTCGTTCAATTGTTCTT
Organism: Microcaldota archaeon; assembly: GCA_018813975.1. Classification (GTDB taxonomy): domain Archaea; phylum Iainarchaeota; class Iainarchaeia; order Iainarchaeales; family JAGVWC01; genus JAHJAQ01. Next base: position 3,522 of record JAHJAQ010000119.1, on the reverse strand, counting down.
AGTCGGTTCCTCACGAAAAAGCCTCCAGGCGCGATTGTGAAAAACCGTTAATTGCAATGAAAGGAAGAGCTTGTTTGAGTCTTATTCCGATTTTTTTGAGTTCTTTTTCGTTTTTGATTTTTTGGTTGTTGTATTGTTTTTGAATAATGCGTTTAGCGCTGATAGGGCCAATGCCGGGAACGTGCAATAATTCTTCTTCTGTGGAATGATTGATGTCCACTGGAAAACGATTGGGTGTTTTCAAGGCCAATGCTAGTTTGGGGTCAATAGAAAGCGATAAGTTTTCGTTTTCTCCTGGAATTTTTTTGATTTCAGAAAATTCAAAGCCATAAAAGCGCACCAACCAATCGGTTCGATACAAAAAGTTTTCGCGACGTAATGGAATTCCCTTTTGTTGATCTAATGGACTGCCCTTAATGGGATCAAACGCTGAAAAATACGCGCGATACACGCCATAGTCATCATATAGTTTTTCCATGCGATTAATATATTCTAAATCGGTTTCTCCTGCTGCGCCAACCACCATTTGAGTGGTAACACCGCCTGGCGCAAATTGTTTTTGTTTGGCATGTTGAATGTAACGCAAGCGACGCAAAATATCTATTTTGTATTCTTTGGTGCTAATGAGTTCTGAAAAACTGTTTTTAGTGGGGCTTTCGAGGTTAATGGAAACACGGTCACTAATTTCCACTAATTGTTTGATGTGATTCATATTAGAACCGGGCATGATTTTCAAGTGAATATAACCATCATAGTGGAATTGGTTTCGAATAATATTAATGGTTTCGAGCATTTTTTCTTGGGCACAATCTGCGTTTCCCATTACTGCAGAGCTTAAAAATAATCCTTCTATGTAATTGCGCGTGTACAGTTGCATAAAAAGGCCGGCGAGTTCTTTTGGTTCGAATTGGGTTTTGGTTTGGGGTTTGCTATTTGTGGAGTGCATGCAGTATTTGCAATCGTGAATGCATGCATTGGTATTCAGTACTTTTAGCAGGGAAACGCATCTTCCATCAGGGGTAAAGCTCCTGCAAACTCCAGCCGAATACGGAGCTCCAATTCGGCTATCATTGTTTTTAGGCGCATGAGCCTTGGACGTGGGAGTGCAAATATCCCATTTCGTACCGCCTCCTAGTAATTCTAGTTTTTGGAGTGTGTTCATAGAACAAAACCTAAAAAGATCTAGAATAAGGTTTGGAAGCAGGGGACACTGCCAGTAAAAATAGGGTTTTTCGTCGATTTCAGTGATCTACAACCCTTTAAAAGTGTTTTAAACCCCTGTTTGGTATAGAAAACGTTTTTTGAAAGGGATTTTAGTATGAAGGCTTCTTCTATTGCTCCTGGCTATTTGAGAGATCGCTGGCGTTTTGCAAAAGCCAATCGAAAAGGCGAATTGGTATTGGATGGAGTGCCCGCCAATCAAATTGCTCAAAAGTATGGGACCCCAGTGTATGTGCTCGTGGAAAGCGAGATTCGCGATCGTTTAAGACGCATGCGAGCAGCCTTTTCGTATCCAAAATTGTGCTTGCAGTTTGCGGGAAAATGTAATTCTAACCTCGAAATTTTGCGGTTGTGTAGAGAAGAAGGATTTGAATTGGATGCTAGTTCGGTCGGAGAAATTATTTTAGGATTGCTAGCGGACTTTACCCCCGAAGAAATTACTTTCACCAATTTGTTCAAATCGGATAATGATATTGCGTTTGCAGCCCAAATTGGAGTGGCAGCTATTACAGCGGATTCTTTGGAAGAATTAGAACGCATGAACCATGTAGGCCAGCGCATTGGAACTAAAATAAAGGTTTTTGTGCGCATTAACCCGGAAATTGAATTGGGAAATTATTCCACTAAAAAACACAAGTATGGTATTCCCTTAAAACAAGCCAAAAAAGCGATTTTGTTTGTACTAAAAGCAAAGCACTTGGAAATAGTGGGATTGCATTTTCATGGCTCCTACATTAATGATCCCAAAGCATATTTTTTGGCTGCTGAAAAGCTATTGAAACTAGCAGCTTTTTCTACTCAAAAAGGAAGGGTAATTCAGTTCATTGATTTGGGGGGCGGTTTTCCAACTCCAATCGGAAACCAAAAAGTTTTTGAACCAGAAGACTTTGGCCAAGAATTTTCCGAGTTTTTTGAAAAAACCTGTCGAAAGCTTGGCATTCCCCTACCTACCTTGATTTTGGAGCCTGGAAAGTTTATTGTGCGAAGCGCGGGCCTTGGATTGATGCGCGTTGTAAGCAAAAAACCCTTGTTGCATGGCGAAGTATTAGTGACTGATGGTAGTGCCTATTCTTTTTTACCTGATGTTCTTTTTTTGAATGAAAAATTTGATTTTTTACCCCTTGAAAAAATGAACAAGCCCAAAACCAACAAATACGATTTAGCGGGATGCACGTGTGATAATATTGATGTGCTAGCTGAAAAAACAAGTTTGCCTCAAATGAAAGCAGATGATTTATTGGCGGTAATGGATTGTGGCGCGTACACGCATGTTCTTACTTCTAATTTTAATACTGTAAAAAGAGCGCCCATGGTAATGGTACACCAAAACCAAATCGTAAAACTCATTCGTAGAAGAGATCGTTTTAGTGAAATGTTTGCGCCAGAACTAGATGTTTTGAAAGTAGCCGATCCTGCTCAATTAATGCGCTATTATAATTTGCATCGGGTAAACATTGACAAGATTTGGCGCGACTCCAAAAACAACAACGGCAAAAACCACCAAAAAGTAAAGCGCGAAAAAACCAAAAGCAAAAAACGAAAAAAATAACTTATTTTACTTGAGTGCTTCGAAAAGGGTTTTTTGTTTTTTCTGCAAGCCTTTGATGGTTGCTTTTGGATTGTTAATCTCAAAATCCAAGGTAAAAAATTCAAGGCCATATTGTTCTAACAATTCGTGTGCGCTTTTGCGGATCGCTGGTGCAATGAGAATCCCCCTGGTTTCTTTTCCCTTGATTTTCTTCACTTCATCCGCGTATCGCTTTAATTGTTGTACTGCATTATAATCGGCTTGTCTTCGCTTTAATTCTACTACAACCAATCTTCCTTGGGCATCTTCCGCTAGAATATCCACGAATCCCTTGCGCAATACTTGTTCTTGGTTTAATGGTTTCAAGCCGTTTTCTAAAAAAGAAAGGTCCTGCATTAAAGAATCATTCAATTCTTTTTCGCTTCCAAACAAGCGCAAATCACTGCGTTCTTCCATTTCATAGCTTTGAATGTCCTCAATCGAATAAAAAATTGTTTTAATGGTTTCTTTTGGCTTTACTTTTTTCGCAATAATCACTAAGGAATCTTCTTCTAGAGAACAGCCGATTGAAGCATTCATCATGTAATTCGTGGGGCGCAACAATCGATTTTGGTGAATCGCAAAACTATTATCCCCTTTAATCATTAACATTCTTTTTCCGCGCGGAAGCTTACTAGCGGCCCGGCCCCAATATTCTACATAACAGTTTCCTATTATATTACACAATTCTTTTGCCTGAATTGCTCTTTCAATCCGCGATTTTGCCTTTTGCA
>JAHJAQ010000118.1 GCA_018813975.1 Microcaldota archaeon | reverse complement strand
GCTTAAAAGCAAGAAACCGTTTTTTTGTATGTTTAAAGATCATGCTAAATTTTTAGACCATTCAATTAGGAGGCGCGCTATCCCAGTTGATTTGAATATCCCATTATCAACTGATTTATGTGAGTTTATTGGTGCTATTATTGGTGATGGATGTATTAGTGGTCATCTGGATAAGGGAAGCCAGTCCCATTACCACATTTTTTTGACAGGAGACAGTCTGTTAGATAGAGCATACTTATCAGAGCGTATGTCAACTATTGGAAGAAAACTTTTCACTGCTAATCCGAAAATATCTTTTCGAAAAGGAAAAAGGGCGATGATATTGCATTTTTTTTCAAAGAATGCGTTTACGGTTCTTACAACACGTTTTGGATTTGTCGCGGGAAACAAAACATATACTGTTAAAATTCCAGAAGAAATTATGCAAGCAGACAAAAAATTTATTTTTGCAACGATCCGCGGGATCTTTGACACTGATGGTTGCATTTTCTTTGATAAAAGGAAACCTTATGCAAGACCATATCCAAGGATAACACTACAAACAGTAAGCAAACCATTATTCGAGCAACTTGATTATTTTTTGAAAGAACACTTTTCTATTCATGTGGGAAAAATTTCAAATCGGAACGCTTTTTTTATTGAAATTTATGGCCATACACAATTAGAAAAATGGATGAACTTAATTGGCTTTTCGAATAAGCGACACTTGGAACGATATTGGGCTGGGGTTAAAGAAAGCCCGGAGCGAGAGTTGAACTCGCAACCTCGTCATCGTCAGACGCAAGTTATGTATACCAATGACGTGCAATAACCATTATGCTACCCGGGCAACAATATCACATAAAATCGAGTGGAAAATTCTTTTTAACCCATCATTTCTTGGATTTTGTGTAAGTCAGTTTCGCCTTTTATACTCAGTGACCCTTCTTTCGTGTCCTTCTCGCAAAATATCAAAAGTTCGTCCTCGGGCGTTACTCAATAGTTGGAAGTTTTTTAACCCGATTTCATCTTTTAAGAGTGTTTCACTGCAAGCCGCTCCAGTGTGTGAGACTGGCTTAGGTAGTCTTATTGGAACAGTTGGTTCCATAGCGGCTAAAATAGAAATAAAGCCGGTTATGAGTTCACGTTTACCATCAAAATACTTTCGAACTTCTAGTGCTTGCTGTATCTTTGGATCGGTTAGTTTTTCAATATCTTGAAGTAATGCCTCGCACATTCTTCGAGCTGTTCTGGCCTGGATTGTACGATTTTCCTTACGTGCTACATCAAAGCGATTGTATTTTCTCATTAATTGGCGTGCGACTTTTTTTTTCCCTTCAGATATCCTAAGCTTACCAATTAAATATTTTTCAACAGCAAATCCAACAAAAGTTGGTTCTATGGGGCGGCCCCCTCTTCTTTCTAAAACCTTTGAGACAATTTCACTTAGGCGTCGTCTTGGTCTATTAGGTTGACTTGACTTCACCATTACACGCTCCTTTTACCTCTAATTTCCTTGAGTTTTTCAATGGCTTCTTGTGGCGTGTTGACTTTTTCCAGTGCGCTTTTTTTTCGCCCATCCAAAAAAGAAACGTCTTTGAGTAAGGGAATGGGGGATAAAATAATGATTGGTTTGCCAAGGCGATAGGCAATGGTTATTTCTTGGAGGGTTCCAGCACCACCACCGATAACAACAAGGGCGTCAGCAGAGTGGACTAGGGTAAATTCGCTGCCCCCTTCTTCAAAACCGGTTACAACTTCAATAGCAGTATTCTTATTTGCTTGAAATCGTTTAGACCCGCGAAGGAATCCAACTGTAATGCCGCTTTCTTCTTGTGCACCACGACTAGAAGCGTCCATAATGCCTCCTTTTCCACCGGTCAATAAAATCCATTTTTGTTTTGCAATGGCTTTTCCAATTTCATAGGCTAGTTGCAAGTGCTCTTGGCTAGGGCCATTTCCTTTAGGATATTCTTCAACTCCGGCAAATCCTACTACTGCAATTTGGAGTTTCATTTTATTACCCTCCGTGTTGTACGAGTTTTTCGAAGTCCAGCTAACATAGTGGAAAATGCACGGGGCCTTGACAAGTTTGGTCTGTATCCTTGTCGAACAACTTTTCCTTTAGCATCTCTTCTTAGAAAAGTTGAAATGCTGTTAATGGGTGGAATGGTTCCCGAACTGTGTCGAACCATTCTTGCCGTAACAATTGTGGCAAACGCTTCTTGGGCTTTTAAAGGTCTTTTTTTGGTTGGTTCAACGGTTAGCCATGCCGCAGCCGTCCATTTAGCATTGCCCGCGGCAACTGCTCCTTGATATCCCCTGCGTCGCGTTCCAAGACGAGAACGAGCAGCATCCAATTCTGTGTTTACTTCGCGCATAATTTTTTGTTTTAGTTCGTTCATTGTTTGGCCTGAAGAAATTACATCATCTACAACCATTACTCTTTGTGCGCCAGCAAATTTAGCAATGTCTTGTTTTCCAATTCTTATATCAAAGCGACCTCTTGATTGTGGTATTCTTCTTGCTCCAACAAAAATAGGATCTGAAACCAAAAACGACAGTGACCCATATTTTTTGGGTTCTAGTCTAATGGCCTCTTGGATAAATTGGAAAACTTTTTGAGCCCCTTCTCCAGTATATACCACCGCAATTGCACCCTCCGCAAAGAGCGCTTTTGTATTTTTTAATTGGTCAAGCATACTTCTGGTTAACTGTTGCGCACTTACCGCATGAAAAACCGCTTGTTGAGTCCGAGAAAATTCAGTTATTCTTTTTTGAACCGCTTGGTGTGATGCTCCAGGTATATCATTTAGTAAAATATAACCGTCTGGAACAAACGTGCCTCCAGCTCGAATGGTTGGATGACTGCGTGAATCAAATCTTTTAGTTGTAACCGCGTTTGGTGTCGGGCTTCGAGCTCCTTGAGATTGTGTCGCCATATCTAACCCATCATTTCCTTGAGTTTTTCAAGTTCACTAGAATTACTTTTCAATTCAAACTGCTTGTTTTCCTTAAGGTCTTTTACACTAACAATTCCTTTTTGGGCTTCAATTTCTCCAATAATAACCAAAAACCGAACTCCTTTTTTCTTGGCAAAATCACTGTTCTTGGAAACACTTCGTTCCATCAAATCCAGCTCAGTATTAACCCCAATCTTGCGCAGGTCTTGTGCAGTTTGCAAGGCCATTCCTTGTTGTGCTGGAGAAAAAGCCATTACCAGCACTTGTGCATTAGAAGGAATACTGATTTTTTCTTCTAGCGCATCTACTAATCGATCAACACCAAAAGAAATTCCAGTGGCTGGAGTTGCTTGGCCACCATATAATTCAACGAGTTTATCGTACCTTCCGCCACCCCCAACGCTTGGGCCATTATCGATTTTAACCTCGAATACTGGACCCGTATAATATTCCAGTCCACGTGCTAGAGAAAGATCTAGTTTCACTACTTTTTCCAATCCGCTTTGGTTAACCAATTCGAATAGTTTTTTCATTTCCAAAACGGGTTTTTGGTTTTCAACTTTGGATTTTATTTTTTCCAAATTGTTTTCTTTTAGTAAGGACAAAATCTTGGAATCAATATTGCATTTTTTTAATTCTTCTTTTACGCCGTTTTCTCCAATCTTATCTAGCTTATCCAAACAGCGAAAACAATCCACGATTTGTTCTGGTTTCACGGAGCAGGCTTTTGCGATTTCTTCTAATAAGGTGCGTGAAGAAACAGTTATGTAGAAGTTAAGCTTGAGTTGTTGCATGATCTCTGCTGCAACTGCAATGAATTCAAAATCTGTTAGAATATTATTGCTGCCCACTGTGTCAATGTCTGCTTGGGTAAATTCACGATACCTTTTTGCTTGTGGTCTATCATAACGATAAACCGTTGCGATTTGGTATCGCTTAAATGGTTTGGGTAGTGTTGGATTGTTGGCGACTACTCTTCCCAATGGAACCGTTAAATCAAATCGTAATCCTAGTTCGCGGTTTTTTTTGTCTTTAAAATAATAAATTTCTTCTTTGACTGCTTCTCCGCCCGAACCTTTTTTCGCGAGTAATCCAAAATCTTCAATGATCGGTGTTTGTAAGGGCTCAAAACCATACTTTTCAAATACGCGCCTGCACGTATCTTCTATCCACTGTTTTTTGCGCATTTGTTCGGGCAAGAAATCTCGCATGCCCCTAACGGTTTGAAACTTTTCACTCATTTTTTTTCACCATTTTGTTTTGCAGATTGCCCGAAGGGCAAGTCCAAAGGACTTTTTTTGCCAGCTTTTTTATAAAAAGCTGTGCGATAGCTTTTTTCGCCAACCTTTTGAAAAAAGGTTG
>JAHJAQ010000014.1 GCA_018813975.1 Microcaldota archaeon | reverse complement strand
ATTAAAAACACCTAAAGACAAAAACCTGGTGTATGGCAGATTTTTAGAAGCCATTCATTTAGAAGAAACCGCTAAAGAATTTGAAGAAGTTGAAATTAGTGCTGACGAAAAAAAACAAATCGAAGCACTTTCAAAAAACCCAAAAATTTATGAATTGCTTTCCAAAAGCATTGCCCCCAATATTTATGGCCACGAAATCGTAAAAGAATCCATTGCATTACAATTATTTGGCGGTGTCAAAAAATTATTACCCAATGACACAAACATTCGCGGTAACATTCACCTATTATTAGTGGGAGATCCCGGAGTGGCCAAAAGTGCAATCCTACAAGCCGTTAATAAAATTGCCCCAAAAAGCATTTACACAGCCGGAAAAACAAGCACGGGCGTTGGATTATGCATTGCCCCTGACTCGTTGGTGTTGAATGACCATGGTTTCAAGCCAATTCAAGAATTTGTAGAAAACAATTTTGATGAAAACCACGCACAAGAGGAAATTAACGGCGCCTATAGCAATCCGTTTAATGGAAGCGCGTTTGCACTCTCGAATGAATTAGATTTTGTTGAATCCCCCATTGAAAAAATATGGCGTATTAAAGCCCCTAAAAAAATGGTGCGCATTCAAACTGGAACCGGAAGAGAATTATGCTTAACACCAGCAACAAGTCTTATTCGCATCAAAAAAGGAAAAATCGAATGGATTGCCGCCAGTCAACTCCAAGAAGACGATTTTGTTGCTTGTCCCCGATTATTACCGGAAGGAAAAAGAAAAAACATTCCAGTTATCAACGTTTTAGAAAAAAACCCAAACATTAAGATTGCTGATCCACTTGCTGGTTGGATAAAAGAAATAACCGACCGACTAATCCCCAAATATGATTCCTTGCAAGCAATTGCCCAAAAAATTGGCAAAAGCCGCGATACGCTTTATGCAGTTCGAAATTCCAAGTTTTACCACGGATGGGAATTACACACCGTAATGAAACTAGCTCGAGAAGCGAGTTTTTCTGAAGAAGAAATTACAAAACGCATTCAAACCCTTTTTATTAGTCACGGAAAAACATTCAAAATCCCACGCTATTTGGACAACCCCAAGATAGGGTATTTAGCTGGACTTGCTCTGGGCGATGGTAACCTAAGCGAAAAAACAAATTCTTCCAGTATCAGAATCTTCAATAGCGACCCAGAGGTATTAGAACGCGCTACTAAAATATCGCAGGAACTATTTGGCATCAAACCAGAATATGTTAACGATGCAAAAAGAGTTCCACTTATTCGAATCAAGTTCAAAGCAGTATGTGATTTGCTAAAAGAATTTGGTTTGCAAGCCAAAAAAAGCGAGATTTGCATTTCCCACACCGCCACGGAAATGCCAAACAACGTGCTGGCAAGTGTTTTACAGGGATTATTTGATACCGACGGATATGTTTCTAATTCGCGACACGGTTCTGTGCACGTTGGGCTAACTACGATCAGTCCCAAACTAGCAGACAGCCTGCAATTAGCCTTACTAAAATTTGGAATTATTGTCAAAAAACGCAAGCGCGCAAAAGCCGGTCAAATAGCAGTTGGAAAAAACATTACGGTTACAAGTAGACACGACCAATATTGCATTGAAATTCGCGGCAAAAAAAACTTAGAGCTATTCCAAGACAAAATTGGCTTCCAGCTAAAACGAAAAAAACGCACACTAGAACAGCTTGTTGCAAAAATCCCAAAAGAAAACACAAATATTGATGTTATTCCAGAAATTGCAGAACAACTAAAAGAAATTAACGCAGGATGGATTTACAAAAAACAAAAACGAAACATTTCAAACGCCAAACTGAAAAAAATAACGCAAAAACTAGAAAACAATCATTTTCTCAAAAAACTGGCCAATGCCAATATCTTTTGGGACCCCATTAAAACCAAAGAATACTTCAAGCCAGCCTATTCTTTTGTATATGATTTCACGGTCAAAGAACACCATAATTTCATTGCCAATGGCTTTTTTGTCCACAATACTGCTTCAGCTGTTAAAGATGATTTTGGAGAAGGCGGTTGGACCCTAAAAGCCGGAGCACTAGTATTGGCTAATGGTGGATTGGCCATAATTGATGAATTTGACAAAATGGAAACCGAAGACAGGAGTGCGATGCACGAAGCCATGGAACAAGGCATGATTAGCGTTGCAAAAGCAGGAATTGTTACACGCTTTAAAACAGACACCACTATTTTGGCGGCAGCAAACCCCAAGTTTGCACGCTTTGACCAATACAAGAATTTTTTAGAACAAATTGATTTGCCCCCAACCTTGATTTCACGGTTTGACCTTTTCTTTATGATTTTTGATGTATTGGATCGAAAAAAAGATGAAGAAATTTCTGGACACATTTTGAGAACCCATCAAGCAGGCGAAAGCATGCTACAATACCGCTTGAAAGGAGGTAAAAAAAGAAAAGAAATAGAAGAACTCGAAAAAAGCCTTGCCCCGGCCATTAAAGCAGAAGTATTGAAAAAATATATTTCCTATGCTCGGCAAAATATTTTTCCCGTTCTAACCAAAGAAGCCATTCAAACCATTTCCGATTATTATGTGAACTTGCGCGAACAAGGAAAAAAACAAGGAACCTACTCCGCCACTCACCGCCAACTAGAAGGACTGGTTAGACTTTCAGAAGCAAGTGCGCGCATTCGATTGAGCGATACCATTGAAACAGAAGATACTGACCGTGCCATTCGCTTGTTGCGAACCTCCTTACAAGAACTAGTAACCGATAAAGAAACCGGTCACTTGGATATTGACTTGCTAACCACGGGACAAAGTACTTCTCAAACCAACCAAATCAAAACGATTTTGGGAATTGTGCAAAGCCTGAGCCAAGAACACGACAAAGTATTGATTGAAATGGTGTTTGATGAAACCAAAAAACAAGGCATTGAAAAAGACAAAACAAGAGAACTCATTGCCAAGCTTAAAAGAACCGGTGATTTGTATGAACCAGCACACGGCGTGATAAAACCAGTTCACAAAGAATACTAGCGGCTTTTTTTCAAACCCGATTCAAGCAGAGCTTGAATGGGCCCTTTTGAAGCAAAGCTTCAAAACGGGAACCCGAAAAAAAAACCTTGTCGGGCTATCAAAGTCCCATTGCAGATGGGACATTTCGCGAACCTTTGTCAAAGGTTCAGCCCTTGCATCTCGGAATCCCCGATCGAAATCGGGGAAAGAAACTATTTATAGTTCATAACTCCCTATTTTTGACATGCAAAAGACCATGCTCAAACACTTTTTGCTATTGTTTGTTCTAACCAACGGACTGGGATTAGTATTTGCCAATGCTTTTTTACCACCTGAAATCAATGAACAAATCACGCAAAGCATTACACTCGTGAATGATGACAAACAAGACCCAGTCAATTCCATTGCACTACTAGTGTACATTCTCGTTGCAACCGCGTTACTATTAGTAATTATTAAGTTTTTCAAAACCAAAATGAATGTTTTGTTTCGCGTGGTAGAAGGAATCGCCATCTTTTTTATTACCATTAGCGCGTTTGAAATACTCTTATACCCTTTGATTGGAATTGATTCCACACTCACATTATTAACACTCATTATTGCATTAGCCATTGTAATATTGCGCAATACCATGCCAGAAAATATTTGGTTGCGCAATCTAGTAACCATTTTACTGGTTTCATACATTGGCGCGCTAATTGGAATGGGATTGGGATTGATTCCAATTATTATTTTCATTATTTTACTCGCAATTTATGATATTATTGCAGTGTTTAAAACCAAACATATGGTTACCTTAGCCAAAGCGGTTACCAAAAAAAACTTGGCGTTTACATTTGCCATTCCAACCAAAAAACACCAGTTTGAATTGGGAACGGGAGATATTGCAATTCCACTTGCCTTGGCAGCCTCTGTAATGCAACAGTATTCGAGTGCCTTATTGTTTCCAATCTATTTTTTGCCCGCAATATTGATTTTGGTTGGTTCCCTTGTTGGATTATCAGCAACACTAGAGTATAGCAGTAGACACGTGGGAAAAGCCTTGCCAGCCCTGCCCTTACAAACCGCGTTCATGATAATACTTGTTATAGTATTACAATTGATAGTGCCAGTATACGTTCTTTAGAACAAGATTCCTTGAATAAGTTCGAATCCAAAAAAGCCCGCACTGGCAATTAGAATGTCACGGACTATTTTTCCAGCAGCAGTGGCTACAAAAAACTTTTTAACATTGTATTTGGCTAGTCCAGCCGCAATACCAAAAAAATCAAATGGCAAGGGAAGAAAAGTTCCCACAAAAATAATCGCCATTCCGTGTTTTTCTATTTTGAGCGCCACCTCTTCCAATTTTCCTTCTCTTTTAGTATCTTTTTTGGCTTTGTCCAATGCTTTTCCACCCAAAAAACCCGCTATATAGCCCGATAGTTCTCCAATAGCCGCGCCCAAGCCAGAAGCGATTCCAACTAAAACCACAAATCCAAGGCCCCAACCATTCGAAAAAGCCAGGGCGCCCATACTAAATGTTACAATCGTAATGGGTAAGGGCAAAAACAAGGTGGCATTTGCAATAATAGAAGCTACAAACAATCCTAGCAAACCATAGAATTCTACCGCAGTATTGGCAAACTCGAAAACCCAATTGAAAAATCCTGCCAGCCAGTCTACAACCATAAAACAAACAAAACACATTAAACTAATTAAATAGTACTCTTTGAGCATCGCAGGATAATCGTTGGATTTAAAAAACGAGGTTGGGAACAGTATATTATGGAATCAGCCTTTTCAAAAAAGGCTGGCGAAAAACAAAAAGAGGCCAAAACGTGGAATACGAAAAAATGCTGGATCGATTGTATTTGTCATTGCCCAAAAAAGCATTAACCAAAGAACGCTTTGAAATGCCCAAAGCAGATGCTTTTTTGCAAGGCCAAAAAACCATTTTCAAGAATTTTGGTGGCCTGGCCAAAATTCTTCGAAGAAGAT
>JAHJAQ010000117.1 GCA_018813975.1 Microcaldota archaeon | reverse complement strand
CGTTCAAAAAATTATTACTACCACCAAATACAAACCAATTTTTTCCGATCAAAGACCAGTCCAAAAAATAAGAATTCCAAAACCAAAAACCGTTTTGTCCAAGCGAGAAATCATTCAGCGCGAAATATTAGAAGAAATTAAAAGACGCCAAGTAATAGAATTGCCTTCAAGAGAAACAGAACCGGAAATAGAAGAACCGAAAGAAACGCCCATATCACCCCCAACCAAAAAAGAAAATAAAATTAGGGCACAACTCAAAAAAGAACGACAATTGGCAAGAAAAGTGGAAAAAATACAACTCCAAGAAATGGAAAAAGAAGTAGTCGGAATGAAACCAAAAAATGAAAAAGAACAAAGACCCGTTTCCCATCCAATTCGAGAAACAAAAGTAGTGAAACGGATTTCGGTTCCAAGCGATCCCGTACACATTCGAAAAGAAGATATTGAAGAACTCAAAAAATTGATTGATCACAAATCGGCTGGAAAAGTAGATCCGCAACAAATAAAACAATTACAATCTATGATTGAAGAGTTATTGCAAAAAAATATGTTGTCTAGAAGCGAGGTAGAACAAAACATTCGTGCGATTGACGCCAATCGCGTGTTAGAAGGGTTTACCAAGCTAGTGGGTTTAATCCAGCCGGCTACCTCGAGTGGAACTATTCGAATAACACCGGAAAAATTTGAAATTCCGTTTTCCCCCATGAAAAAAAGCAAAAAACCAGTGGGAATTGAAAAAGAACTGGAAAAGAAAGAATTAATTACCGATTTCGACAAGATATTAGAGATTATTCGAGAAAGAGGAAGCATTAAACTGGATGAACTGGCCAAAGAACTAAAAATGGATAAAAGAGGCGTAAAAGAAGTTGTGGATATTTTAGAAGAAAGCAACTTGCTTATTCAAGAATACTCGGCTTTTGGGCCCAGTCACATTGTAGATTTGGAGTACGCTAGAACTAGAAAAAAGAAATGGGGAAAGAAATGACCGACCAAGGAAACACGATTCCAATCATTCGCGCGATGATTCAAAAAGGTGCTAGTGATGAAAGCATTCTCAAAAACCTAAAAGAGCTCGGGGTAGATGCTAAAACCGCGCAACAATTATTAAGCGCAGGCAGAAGAGAAGAAAAAGGTCTTATTCGAACTGTTCTCACCAAACCAGAAATTGTAATTGAATCCTACAAAAATGTGGTAGATGGTGTGGATATAGAGGTTGATATTATTCAACGCCCGGGCGATTTTGTACTAGAATATTTTTTGAATTTCCCCGAATACGGTCCTGGAACGCGCGCCTTATTGAACAATCTCAAAAACACGATTATTAGTGATGCCACAATTCGAACCGAAAAAATGCTAGACCCCAAATTTATTCGCGCCCTCAAAGAAAAATTTGAAGGAAGAGCCAGTAAAATCCTCGAACAGGAATTACCCCACGTAGATAACGACACCAAAAAAATTCTCATTACTATTTTGTTACACGAAATGCTGGGCTTGGGCAAAATAGAATTCTTATTAGCCGATGGAAACCTAGAAGAAATAGTAGTGAATTCAGCGCGCGAAGCAATTTGGGTGTACAACAAAAAGTTTGGATGGTTAAAAACCAATATTTTTATTCAACCAGAAGAAGAAATTCAAAACTTTGCAAGCATTATTGCAAGAAGAGTGGGAAAACAAATCACTACCCTCAATCCCTTATTAGATGCCCACTTAATAACCGGAGACCGAGCAAACGCTACCTTGTTTCCCATTTCAAGCAGGGGAAATACCATTACCATTCGAAGGTTTCGCAGAGATCCTTGGACCGTAACCGATTTTATTCGAAACAAAACCGTTAACAGCGAAATCATGGCCTTAGTCTGGCTGGCCATGCAATACGAAATGAACATTCTGATTTCAGGGGGAACTGCTAGCGGCAAAACCAGCATTCTAAATGTAATGCTGCCCTTTGTCCAACCCAATCATAGAATTATATCCATAGAGGACACCAGAGAAATTCAACTCCCGGAATTTTTGCATTGGGTGCCCATGACAACCAGAGAACCAAGCGCAGAAGGAAAAGGAGGCGTGGAAATGCTGGATTTGCTTGTAAATAGTTTGCGCATGCGCCCCGATAGACTAATTGTGGGAGAGGTTAGGCGACAAAAAGAAGCAGAAGTAATGTTTGAGGGAATGCACACGGGCCACTCGGTATATACTACGTTTCACGCGAATACTTCTCAAGAAACCATTCGAAGGCTTATTAATCCACCTGTTAATGTACCTGCCACCATGCTCGAAGCGGTTCACTTAAACCTAGTTATGTTTCGAAACCGACGACTAGGAGTTAGAAGAGTACTCCAACTATCCGAATTAGTACCTGAAAAAAGAGGAGCGGATGATGTATTACACGCCAATGTATTGTATCGTTGGAAACCGGCTACTGATGAAATTGTAAAAAACGCAGATAGCATTCGATTTTTGGATGAATTAAGCTTGCATACGGGCATGAATCAACAAACCATGGAAAAAGAACTGGATACCAAACAAAAAATATTGGATTGGATGGTCAAACACAATATTCACAATGTACAATTAGTGGGAAGAATTATGGCGGAATATTATATGGATGAAGAAAAAGTAGTGGATTGGATGCAAAAAGATTTTGTCCCGGATTTTTTAAAAGAAAGCGCTTTAGTCAAGCCAAAGGAGGAATAACCCATTTCCCATAGAAACCGCGGCCCCATTAAAATTCCCATGAGCCCCTTGCCCGCTCAGGTGTTACAACGCTTGAGCCAAAAAACCATGGGAATTGGCGCATTCATAGGCAAACTATTACCCTATTTAAAACTAGAACTAGAACAAGCCGATATTGACATGGATGTAGATGAATACGTTTCCATGGGCTTTGTTGTAGCATTATCGCATTTTATAATATGGACCATTCTAATCAGTATTATTAGTTTGATAGCCCAAACCAAGGGCATTTTAGAGGTAGATCCAACCCTTGGATTGCTAATCGGACCCATAATTGGATTTATTTTTGCTATTCTAATCCTAGTACAAGTATCGATTTATCCCAGAGTTCGAATCAAAAAAAAGATTCGAAATTTGGAAAAAAACCTCATATTTGGCTTGCGAACCATTACCGTCCAAATTCGCTCTGGCGTCACTTTGTTTGACGCGCTTTCACTAGTTGCAGATGGCGCGTATGGATATTTGAGCACGGAGTTTCGAAGAGTCGTGGATGAAATTAATACTGGAATTCCAGAAGAAGAAGCCTTACAGCATTCAGTCATGCGCAATCCTTCCTTGTTTTATCGAAGAGCCTTATGGCAGGTTATAAATGGCATGAAAGCTGGTGCAGATATTACCAAGGTTTTAAGCGAATTGGTTCGAGCCATGACCAAAGAACAAATCATTCAAATTAAAAAATACAGTGCTTCTTTGCGCTTATTATCTTTGATGTATATGATGCTGGGCGTAATCATTCCGGCATTAGGATTAACATTTATGATTATTCTTTCAACCTTTCCCCAAATCCCCATTACCCAAGAACTATTATGGGCTTTTTTAGGAGGATTAATTCTAGCACAAGTAATGTTTGTAGGATTATTAAAAAGCAAGCGACCCAGCTTGCTAGCAGAAGGATGAAAAAATGTACCAACGCATTGCCGCAATTGTACCCAAAGGATTTGGAGACAAAATAACCAAATCCCTCAATTATCTAGGCATTACTATCGACGAAAAAAAGTTTCTTGGATTTTTACTCGCCTTTGGTTTTGCAATTAGCATTGGAATAGCGGTAAACCTTTGGTTGTTATTTGACTTGCACTTTTTGTTCGGCTTTTTTGGAACCTTTGTATTATTTGTGGGTGGCATTTACATGTGGCTCAACATGGCGGCAGAAGCCAAAGGCCAAAAAGTAGAGATCATGCTACCAGACGCCTTGCAATTAATTGCCTCTAATATTAAAAGCGGTTTAACCACGGAACGCGCATTATTTGTTTCAGCCAGACCAGAATTTGGTCCCTTGGAAAAAGAACTCAAGCATGCCAGCCGAGAAATTTTAGCAGGAGAAGGCATGGAACGCGCCCTGATTAACATGAGTTCGCGCGTAAAATCCGTGGTATTCGAAAGAACGTTATGGCTGATTGCAAAAGGAATTCAAAGCGGAGGCCAAATCGCGGATTTGCTAACCCAACTAAGTGATGATTTGCGCGAACAACGCGCCATTCAAGATGAAGGCAAAGCAGAAATGAGCTTGTACATTCTATTGATTTTGGTTTCAGCGGCGTTTGGTGCTCCGGTATTGTTTGGTGTTTCGAGCTTTATCACGCAAATTCTTACGACCCAATTACAAGACCTGCCCACTATTGACCCGGAAATGATCCAACAAGCAGGAGGAAGAGTATCGCAAATAACCAGTTTTATTCCGAGTGGAGAAAGAGAAATATTAATTACGCCGGATTTTGTCGTGTTTTTTTCGATAGTGGCCATGTTTTTTACAGCGGTATTCGCTGCCATGACCATTGGCGTAATCAATAGTGGAAAAGAAAAAGCCGGAATAAAGTTTTTTCCTATTATTCTCGTGATTAGCTTGCTCTTGTTTTATGTAATCCGATTGGTGCTAACAGAGGTATTCGGAACCCTGTTGTAATCTCAGTTATAAGAATGCTTTTTGCCAGCCCTTATTCTGAGCTATCTTAACTGATTCAAAAAAAGCAGAAGATAGCATTAGCTGCTAAGAAACTAAAAAAAAAGAAATAGAAAAAAAGTTAGCTGATTTATGCTGTTCCGTTGCAAGAGAATGTAACGGTTCTAGTAAAGTCTCCGTCGTGATAGTCTACACTAAATTCTGTTCGATAGTGGGTATCAGCAACAAAAGTTCCTGCTGCGGTTGTTAGCGTGACTTCTTCACCAGGGGTCATAGTAAAAGGCGTGTATGTTCCTTCAACGGTTGGGGTGGGTGAGCTAACACCAGTTGGCGTAACTGCAGTTATGGATCGGCCCGAAATGTTGCTTATAACCAAGTCCCAACCACTTGTACCGAGTTCTTGATTGGTGATATTAAGGCCTGCACCGGGTCCGGAGCAAGTGTCGCCTGCTTCTGCTGGGTTTCCGACTAGTAAGACTAGGGCTGCTACGACTACGACAATCACAACAAGTGCCCATCCATACGTCATTAGGTATTCAAGGGCGGATTGTCCTTTTTGATTGAATCTCAATTTTCATTCCTCCTTTTTAGTTAAAACGTTTTAACAGTTAAAAGCTAACGAAATACAGTATTTTTGATATTTAAAGGTATCGGGAACGAGAATTGAACTAAAAACTCGATTTTAGCAAAAAAACAGGCAGTATTGAGCGAATCTATTTAAACAATGATTAATAATAGAAAATATCATGGCCCAAAAAACCACTGCTAAAACCGCTTCTAAAACCAGTACCAACACCATTCACTTGCATCCCAAGCGCATTCGCTCGGGCGTTCCGGGATTTGACGAGCTTGTTGGAGGAGGGGTTCCGGAAGGAAACTTATTGGTGGTAACAGGCGATCCGGGTAGCGGAAAAACCAATTTTTGCTATCGATTCTTGTATGGAGGGGCTAATGACTATGAAGAACCAGGCGTATATATTTCCTTAGAAGAAAGCGAACCGGAAATCATTAAAGAAGCGGCTTATTATGGATATGATTTTTCCACTCTAATTCAACAAAGAAAACTATTGATTGAAACTGTTTCGCTCTATGATTTTGACAAACTCAAAAACACGATAGAAGAAGCAGTAGAACGCATTAAAGCCAAAAGACTGGTAATAGATCCTGGCGTGGTTTTTAGGTTGTTTTTTGAACGAGAGTTAGAAGCACGAAAAACCATTTTAATACTGGGAAAAATGCTCAAGCGCATTAATGTAACCACAATCATCACCAATGAGCTCAGCCTGGATAAAATCAGTTCTTTGTTTGGATTGGAAGAGTTTGTGGCAGATGGAGTAATACTATTATATCATACTAAACTCGAAAATCGTTTTATTCGAAGTATTGGCGTACTCAAAATGCGCGGAACCAAAATCAGTGAAAAATTACACCCCATTGAAATTGGCGCGAATGGGCTTCGAGTATTATCCAAACAAGAATTATTCGAAGAACTATAAGGGGGAACAATAGTGGACAAAAAAGAATCATTAGAATCATTATTGGACCCGGAAAAAAGAGTAGAAGTAAAATTAGAAAGCGCTTTAAGTGAAATCAAAAAACCTAATGTAGTACTAGTGGTTATTGAAAGTGACCATTATTCTGCCATTCAAACCGGATTACTCGATTTTTTGAAAAAGCGATCCGATAATGGCGTTTTTGTTTCGGTTAACAAAGCACTGGTAAACCTTTTTGATTCCCCTCAAAAAGTGCTGGAAGATCAAAAAACCGTTTTCGTGGATTTAGTGAGTGAGACAGCGGGAACTGAAAAGCTTTCTGGCGAGAATGTACATTATTTGGAAAGTCCAAAAAACTTGTTAGAATTAACCATGCAAATAGAACAAGCATTGGAGAAAAACCCGAAAAACCAACAATTTTTAATCTTGGATTCTCTATCCACCTTGTTATTGTACAACAAACCAGAACCCCTGGAAAAATTCGTGCACCAGTTGGTTGGAAAAATTCGTGGCCTGCAAGCACTAGGCATTTTTCTAATGGTCCGACTCAAAGAAAACCAGGACACGATTCGCGTGATTAGCCAGTTTTGCGACCACACCATTGAAATTACTGAAAACGAATCCAGAACCGAATAAAAATTATTCAAAAAAAAAGGTGGGAACTTGTCCAAAAAAGATGCGATTATACTGTGGTTTGATCAAATAGACTTGAATGATATTGCCATTGTGGGCGGTAAGAATGCTTCTCTAGGAGAAATGTATCGTTTTTTGACTCCCACAGGAATCCGAGTTCCCAATGGATTTTGTGTTACGGCACACGCCTATCATGTATTCTTGGAAAAAACTGGTTTACACAAAAAAATCCAAAGCGAATTAAAAGGATTGAATACTAAAAATTTCTCCCAATTAGCAGAGAAAGGGAAAAAAATTCGAGAAATGATTTTACATGCCACTATTCCAAGCGAAATTAGAGAGCCCATTATAACAGCGTATCAAAAGCTAGGATTACAATATGGCAAAAATCCTGATGTCGCGGTTAGAAGCAGTGCAACCGCAGAAGACCTGCCGGAAGCTAGTTTTGCTGGTCAACAAGAAAGCTATTTGAATATCCAGGAAAAAGAACCTTTGTTAGAGGCTTGTCAAAAATGCTTTGCTTCTTTATTCACAAACCGAGCCATATCCTATCGCCAGGACAAAGGATTTGGATTATTTTCTGTGGCCTTGTCGATTGGCGTGCAAAAAATGGTGCGCTCTGATCTTGCCAGCAGTGGCGTGCTATTCACTTTGGACACGGAAACCGGTTTTGAAAACGCGATTATTATCAATGCTTCTTATGGCTTGGGAGAAAGCATTGTAAAAGGAATTGTAAATCCGGATCAATTTATTTTGTTCAAGCCAATCCTGGAAAAAAGAAAAAATGCATTGCTCAGCAAAAAAAAAGGCGAAAAAAGAACCAAAATCGTTTACGCACAAGGCGAAAAGCAAAGCACCAAAAGTGTTCCGGTTTCTTCCCAAGAACAAAAACAATATTGTATTAGTGAACAAGAAGCCCTACAATTGGGACAGTGGGGATTGGAAATCGAAAAATATTATTCTAAAAAAGCCGGCCACAGGAAACCAATGGATATTGAATGGGCCAAAGACGGCAAAACCAATCAGTTGTTTATTGTACAAGCCAGGCCAGAAACCGTTCAAAGCCAGCGCCCCAAAAACCTGTTAGAAAGTTATATTCTCAAAAAAAAAGGAAACGTACTGGCAACGGGACAATCCATTGGCGAAAAGATTGGAATTGGAAAAGCACACATCATCAAAAATGTTAATCAGATTAGTACGTTTCAAAAAGGAGAAGTACTAGTAACCGATACCACCGACCCTGATTGGGAACCCATTATGAAACTAGCTGCCGCCATTGTAACCAATCGAGGAGGAAGGACCAGCCATTCCGCCATTGTAAGTAGAGAATTGGGTATTCCGGCAATAGTAGGATGCAATAATGCCACTGAAACTATTCCAAACGGAAAAAAAATTACCGTGAGTTGTTGTGAAGGCAGCACGGGAAAAATTTATGAGGGAACATTACCATTTGAAAAAAAAGTAGTGGATTTGAAAACCATTCCAAAAACCCATACCAAGGTAATGATAAACCTAGCCGATCCCAGCAGAGCGTTTGAATATAGTTTTTTGCCGTGTGATGGTATTGGATTGGCTCGAGAAGAATTTATTATTAGTGACCATATTAGAATTCACCCCCTTGCTCTTATTCATTTTGACATCCTAAAAGATGTTGCTGCCAAAAAGCGCATTACAGAACTAACAGCAGGATATCAAGACAAAAAACAGTTTTTTGTGGACAAACTAGCAGAAGGAATTGCCTTGTTAGGCGCTGCTTTTTACCCCAAACAGGTTATCGTGCGATTTTCCGATTTTAAAAGCAATGAATATGCCAATCTGATTGGCGGAAAAGAATTTGAACCAATAGAAGAAAATCCCATGCTGGGTTGGAGAGGTGCTTCACGGTATTATTCAAAAAAATTTCAAGGCGCTTTTGCACTGGAATGCCAAGCCATTCGGATGGTACGAGAAGAAAAAGGACTTGAAAATGTTCAAGTCATGGTACCGTTTTGTAGGACTGTGGAAGAAGGAAAAAAAGTGTTACAAGAAATGAAAAAAAATGGGCTTGTACAAGGCCAAAATGGATTAATAGTTTTTGTAATGTGCGAAGTGCCCTCTAATGTTATACTAGCACATGAGTTTGCCCAGATTTTTGATGGTTTTTCCATTGGAACCAATGATTTAACCCAATTAACCTTGGGATTGGATCGAGATTCTGAATTGGTAGCGGGATTGTATGATGAACGCAATGCAGCTGTAAAACGATTGGTACAACAAGTCATTCAACGAAGCAAACAACACAAACGAAAAATTGGTATTTGCGGCCAAGCCCCCAGTGATTTTCCGGATTTTGCGGCTTTTTTAGTACAAGAGGGCATTGATAGTATTTCCCTAAATCCTGATAGTGTGTTAAAAACCAAGCTAATCATTGCACTAGAAGAAAAAAAGCTTATGCACTGGAAAAAGAAATTGTAACAGAAGCAGACGCAATCTTGGACAATATTTTTTCCAATGCTTTTTTCTTTTCTTGTTGAATCCCTATATTTTTTTGGATGGCGGACTGATTTTGGGAAACCGCTTCTTTAGATTGATTGGCAGCTAAGCGTGCTTGTTGTAAATGCTGGGTTTCTTCTTTTAGTTTTTTGGAAAAATGATTAGAGTGAATTTGTTTTTCGATTTGTTGATTCTTTTTTTCAAGTTCGTTTTGTTTCCAAAAAAAATTGGAGAAAAAATCAAATTCCAATAATTGGTTTAAAGAAGCCAATCGCTTGACTTTTTCTTTTCCATCTTTGAAAGAAATTTTTTGGTCTTGAATCGCGCTTTGCATTTCTTTTAAAATTGCTTTAAAAGACTGGGCTTTGGGATCGGATTCAAAAGCAGAAGCAGGATTTTTAACAAGCAATGCCAAAAAAAGAACCTGGTTTTTTTCCAAATGCCAGTGTTTGGAAACCACCAACTGGTTAAATCGTTTTAATGGCTTGTCAACCCCCCCAATAAGCTCGAATAATTCTCGACTTAATGCTTGTTTTTTTTCATCCAATTCTTTGGTTTGTTCCAGTAATGATTCTAGTTCTTTTGCTTCTCTAGAGTCTTGAACCGCGGTAAGGGTTTTTTGTTGTTCCAGTAGTTTTTGATTGGTTTGTTGTAGTTCTTTTTCTACTTGAACTGCTTGGTGCCGGAGTGAAGTGTTTTCTTGTTGTAGTTGAACTAGCTCTTGGTGGATGGATTGGCTCTTTTGACTTTGTTCAAACAAAGAATTGGTATCAAAAGACCGGGAAAGTTCTTTCAAAATCTTTTCAAGTTCGCTTAATCGCACGCCAATTTGTTTGACTTCTTTTCGCAATAAAATACTGGTATAGGCAATGTTTTTGCCAAACAACGCCATTTCGTTTTGGAGTACGG
Organism: Microcaldota archaeon; assembly: GCA_018813975.1. Taxonomy (GTDB): domain Archaea; phylum Iainarchaeota; class Iainarchaeia; order Iainarchaeales; family JAGVWC01; genus JAHJAQ01. Next base: position 25,735 of record JAHJAQ010000117.1, on the reverse strand, counting down.
AAAAAGTATTTAAACCGTATTCGCGCATTTGTTGCCATTCCGCTATTTGCGGGGGCTCTACTTTGTGCAACAATCCCTTTAAACGTCCGACCAGTGCATGCTGAGAAGAAGAAACTACTTTTTGCACGCGTTGACTGGCTTCTTCTTCATTTACTTCTTTTTTTTCAAGTGCTGTTAAATTGGAATCCAGTTCTTTTAGCAAAAATCGAATCTCGGAAAAACGATTTAGCGTGGCCTTTTTGAGGGACTCTAAATGGGATGCGGTGGATTTTCGAATCCATTGTTCGGTTTCTTCAAACAAAAGGCTAATGGCCTCTGGTGGCTTAGAACTGCCCCCAAAAACCCCTTTCAAACCATTCAAAAAACCCATATACTTACTAAAAGGTGGAAAAGGGCTTAAAAAAGGCCGACTTGCAGCATTCAGTGGTAATTCACCGGAATAGCGATTAAAAACACCTGTTCCCAAAAGTAATAGTATATGCATCAGACGCACTCAACACAAATTCCACCAAAAAAAGGGGATTGGACAGGACTCCATGAAAAACTAGTGAAAATGGCAATGGCTTTCAAAGAACGCGATGAGTGGGTGATTGTTACGAATTATGACAGTGTTTTGGGCGATGCAGAACTTATTGTAGAATGGCCCGATGGTGCAAAACGACAGACAATTGAAGAACTATTCACCCGATTAGCTAAAGAGTGTGGAGTCTCGCTTCGAACAGATGGAAAAGTAGTTGTGCTTCCAAAAAATATTCGTGTCTTTTCAATAACACCACAAGGAAAAATAAAGTTGAGTAAAGTTAAAGCGTTGTTGAAAAATACCACCACCAAAAAGATTTTAGAAGTAAAAACACGGATTGGAAGTATAAAAGTTACGGAAGACCATTCTATTATAGGGCTTGAAAATGAACGATTAGAAGCACAAAAACCAGAAACCATTAATTGGGTTTGTACGCCCCGCTTTTTTCCACCATTTAACAAAGAAAAAATTATTGACCTAGAATCCAACAGGCTTTTTTCAAAACTAGTCCAAAACAGAAACGGTACTTTTGTGCTTTGTGGAAGATCAATTATTGAAAAAAACATGCAAGTTGATGAAGAACTAATGACTTTTTTTGGATTATGGGTAGCCGATGGTTGCTATCATAACACCAAAGGAGGAACGGGAATTCATGTTTCGGCTTATGGAGACCATGAATGCGCTAATATCATTAAATCGGTTTTCAAGCGTTTTGGTTCCAAAGGGGCCACCATAGTGGATAGTGGAATTACAGCAATTGTACAGTCAAAGACATTATATCAAACCATGAGGCATCTTGGTTTTGAGGGAAAAAGTTACACCAAGCGCATACCCCCATGGGTCTTTGGAATGCATCCCAAATTAATCGCAGCCCTTTTGAGCGGTTATTTTTCTGGAGACGGTACCGTCAGTAAGGGAGATATTAATGCAACTACTTTTTCGGAAGGGCTTTGTAGGGATATTCAAACTTTGTTGCTTTTTTTTGGCATTCGAAGTTGTGTTCGAATGGATTCCAAAAATGGAAACGACGGATATAAGATAAGTATAAACGCTACTCCCTACAAAAGAATATTTTACAACCAGATTGGATTTTTGCAAGAATACAAAAGAGAAAAAATTAAGTTTGCTGCTGTTGAGCATCCAACATCAATTGTTCCGATTGGAAAAAAAACCCTGCAACTATTGTATGAAAAAACTGGAAAAAAGCAATTCTGGGATGAATTGTTACGAAGAAAAAAAGCGGAAAAAATTACTCGGCCAATGTTGCAACGAATTGTTTCCGAGTGTAATGATTCCTCACTAGAACAACGCTTTTCCACTCTTTTTGAACAAGATCTCGAATTTGAACCAAAAAAGGAATGTAGAACGGTATCCAATGGAACGGAAACAACAGTCTATGATATTGAAACTGAGGAAGGAAATTTTATCTGCAATAATATAGTCCTAAAAAACTCGGATGGAATTACGGCAGGCGCTATTCTTGCCAAAACCCTGCAACGATTGAACAAAAGATTTCAAACAAAAGTACTCAAACAATTGTATTCGGAAACCATTCCGGAAATACAAGAAATGGGAAAAAACTATTTTTTCTTGGATTTTGGCTCTGGGCAATTGGATTTTTTACAAAAAACTCTTGGAGACAATTTTTTTGTTTTAGACCACCACCAATCCCAACTCATAAAACATGCCTTTCATTGTAATCCATTATTGTATGGATTTGATGGCGGCCAAGAAGTTTCCGCGAGTGGAATGGCTTTTTTGTTTTCTCAAACCGTAGATCCCAAAAACATGGATCTTGCTGCACTGGCGATTGTGGGGGCGGTGGGGGATATGCAGGATGAGCACGGTTCTCTAACTGGATTGAACCAAAAAATTGCAAAAATCGGGATTAACGCAAAGGTTCTTGAAAAAAGAATTGACTTGCGATTGTATGGCAGGATTTCCAGGCCTCTCACTCAATTCTTATTGTTTGCTTCTAACCCGATATTACCCGAATTAACGGCCCATGAAAAAAATTGTATACAATTCTTACAAGAACTGAAAATTGATTTAAGAGAAAGTGACAAATGGGTTTCCTATGAAATGCTATCACCAAATCAAAAAAAAGTGTTGAGCTCTGCTTTAATAGTGCACTTGTATGAACACCGGGTTCCAGAATGGAAAATCCAAAAACTCATTGGAGAAGTGTATTCCTTACCGCATGAAAACAACCGGTCTCCTTTATATGATGTCAAAGAATTTGCCACGCTATTAAATTCTACTGGAAGACATAATAGGGCAGAAATTGGTTTGCAGATTTGTTTGGGAGACCGAGAAGAAGCGTATGCTCAAGCATTGTCCTTGCTGGCACAACACCGAAAACAATTGCGAGAAGGAATTCAATTTTTACAAGAACAAGGCATTCAGGAAAAAAAACAATACTATTTTTTTGACGCTGAAACCAATATCAGTGATTCCATTGTGGGAATTGTAGCGGGCATGTTGTATGGAAGCGGCACTATTGGATTTCAAAAACCCATTATTGCATTGGCACGCTATCCGGAAGGTCAAATAAAAGTGAGTGGACGGGCCACCCAAGAACTCATTCGAAAAGGATTAAACCTTGGAAACGCATTCAAAGAAATCTGTGCGGAATTAAAAGGAAAAGAAAACGTTGGTGGCGGACATCGCATTGCAGCCGGTGCCAAGATTGAAGCCCAAAACCAAGAATTGTTTTTAGAGTTGTTAGAACACAAAATTGAAAGCCAATTCCAGGAACACTAGGAAATAGAAATAACACGCAACTTGCTTCTACCATGCGCAAAAAGAAGCAAACCCGCTCCTAAGGTAACCCAGCCCAAAAAATAAAATATAAAAGCATCTGTCATAGCCCCCCCAAAATGCACTAAAAGGCCTTGCACCAATGAAAAACACGTAATCGCAATCAAAAAAGCCGCAGTTGTTAAAAAAAAGTACGCTCGAACCAGGGCAGCAAACTTTCCATTTCCTTTCATAACAGCATACAAAAGACAATAGCAGTATAAAAATCTAGGGGATATGTCCTTTCAAAAACCGGAAAAAAAGCGTTTTTTAAATGATTGGGACTAAAGATAAAATATGCCCAAAGAAACCAACAAACAACCGATTGAAGCCTATTTGAGAGAAATCCTTCCATTGGTGGATCGGGAAATCGAAAAAATCGTGCCTCGAATTCTTTCTCCTGAATGGCTGGAAAAAACCCTGGGAAAAGCCGATTTTGTGTATGACCCGGAATCTCTTTCCAATGCTCTTTCCAAACCTATTTGGGATTTATTGGATCGAGGGGGTAAAAGATGGAGACCAGGCTTACTTATTCTGTCTTGTGAAGCATTAGGAGGCAAAAAAGAACTTGCTCTCAAGTTCACGCCATTAGTGGAAATTATTCATAATGGAACACTAGTGTCAGATGACATAGAGGATTCCTCAGAAGTTAGAAGGGGAAAGCCATGCATTCACAAGATTTTTGGAATCGATATTGCAGTAAACCTGGGAAGTGCCATGTGCTTTCTCGCCACTCCCCTCTTGTACAACAATTATTATGGCTTAGAAGAAAAAAAGTTATTAAAACTAAATAATTTGGTTTCACAAGAAGTGTTAAAGTGCCATGCCGGCCAGGCCATGGACATCTACTGGCATCGCGGCCAAAAATATGATGTAACAGAAAAAGAATACTTGCAAATGTGTGCCTACAAAACCGGAACTCTCGCAAGACTGGCTGCCAAAATTGGCGCCGTACTGGGAGATGCCACCCAAGAACAACTCGAAGCACTGGGAAAGTTTGCAGAAACCATTGGCATTGCTTTTCAAATCCAAGATGATATCCTAAACCTAACGGGAGAAAAGTTCCAACAAGGAAAAGGAATTGGAGAAGATATTCACGAAGGCAAAAGAACCCTAATGGTGATTCATTCCTTGCACCAAGAAAGCCAACCAGACAAAAAAAGACTATTGGAGATTCTAAACAGCCATCCGGAAGACCAAGCCACAATAGTAGAAGCTATTTTAATCTTGAAAAAAAATAATTCCATTGAATATGCCAAAGAAAAAGCCCGGACCCTCGTTAAAAATGCATGGCAACAGCTTGATACTAGACTAGAAGAAAGTCAAGCCAAGAAAACCTTGAAATCTTTTGCAGATTATCTGATTGAAAGAGAAATTTAAGGATCTAAAATTTCTATTACATCCAATTGAGTGCACGAACAATCGTTTTCCAGTAGAGAAGAAAAATTTGGTTTCGTGCGATTGGAATCACCATTCACAAACTCTTTGATGTAAAGACCCGCTTCAGCCAGTACAGTTACTTCAAATTGTTTTTTAGATTTTTTTTGAATGGACACAATTTTTACGGTTCGTTTTCTTTCTAAATCGCTTCTTCGTTTAATTACGCGCAGTGGTGTTTGTTGTAGCACCACCCATTCTTTTCCCACGAGTTCTTTTAGTTTGGTTTCTAAAATTGGTTTTGAACAGTCTATAATACAATGATATTTTTTGAAAGAACGCTTTTCTTTTAATTCAATTACTCTTTTTTTGTTTGAAAAAACTAAAGAATGAACCGAAATCTTTTTTTTAGCGGTTTTATTAATTTCGATTTCTAGTTTTTTTAAATCCGCCAAACGTTTTTTAGGCCCCAGTAATTCTAAAACAAAACCCCTCCCATTTCCCAGCATGCACACATCCACATCTTCTCGCCCCGAACCATGAAACAAAAAAGAACTGGCTTGAAACAATTTTTGGGCCGGTTTTCCAATTAGTTCTTCCACACTTTCCAAACCAAGTTTTCCTTTTTGGCGACAATAAGCACACCCATTTCCTTTGCACTTCGGACAAAAAAAAATAGTTTGTGCGATTTTTCTTGAAAACTTATTATAGTTTCCTTCAATAAAAACCGAGCGAATCTCCCAATTAATTTTGCGCGCATTAAAATCAATGGTAATTGAGATGTGGGGATTGGAAAAATCGGGTTTTTTCTCTAAAACACTTTCCAGTTTTTTTACGAGTGCAAAGTGGAACTCTTTTTTTAAAAGACTTTTTTCATCCTCGGATAATGAATAGGGAAAAGAACACCCCACTAAAAAAGAGTTAAATTCAAAGGATTGTAGCGATTTTTTAATGTACTCGGCAAGTTCTTGGAGTAAGGATTCAGAAAAAGAACCGGAAAAAGAGAAATAAATGGATTGCATTGTCCTCAAAAAAGCCTTGCAAACGAATCCTTTAAACACAAGCACATTTATCGAAGGCACATTCCTCATTAAGCGGCCTTGGATTCTTTTTCACGATCGCCCTTTTTGTGTTGTGAACGCATTTCCGCGTCAATTCGGGCCAAATCATAGGAATTCAAATCAACGAATTGCAATAATTTGGCTAAAGTGGGGTGCACTTTTTCAATTTCATGATACATTTGCTGAGTCATTCTACGATAGGATGGGTGGCCTTGTTTGCTAGAACGCAATTCCATGAAATGAAAGGCTTCGCGCAAATTCATGGTAATATACCATTGAATGCGATAGGCAAAGGGAACAACATACTGTGCTTCCAGCGACAGTTTGGGATACATGCGATTATACAAGTCTTCCGCACTTTTAAGGGCGTCTACAAAATCCTTTTCAAAACCAGCGGTAATCAATTCTGCAGGGGTTTCAAAACCATGAGCAACTGTTATTTCTTGGCGTTGTTGGGTTAGTACCCGATGGCGCTGCAAGTCGCGGTACATGCCATAATCTCCTAACAAGCTAAACGTGTAAAACGCATTTTCAAATGCACGAGAAGGCTTATCCCTTCTAGTCCTGCGCTTTCCCACAATGGTTTTTAGTAATACTGCTTTTTCTTCAGAAGAAAGAGTAGAAACCATTTTTTGGCATTGTTCCAAGGAAAGACGCGAGTGCTCAAACAATGCATGAGTCAATACTTTTTCTTCTGCATTTGGATCAAAATGCACGAGCGAAACACTATTGGAAGGGGTTTTTTCTGGTGGCACGATTTTTTGAATGTGATTTCTTGATTCTTGGTACAAGTCAGAAAGATAAGAATCGGGTTTAGCCCTTCGAACAAAAGGTTGAATAACCGTATTAAGTTCCGTGTGCATGCAGTCCGCAATTTGATTCATTTCTTTTAAAGGATTAGAATACAACTTGCGCAATAAGTATTCAAAAAAACGACCGTTTCCAAAAATACCTAAGTTCGTAAGAGTAGAAACTGGCAGTAAATAGCGCAATACATCACAGGTTTTAGCACGAATACTGGCATGATAGGCATTTTGGGCTCTTTTTTGAATGGTTTCATCCGAAATAGTAGGAAACTTTTGTTCTTCTTTAGTAGTATAATCCACTATAAAAGAAAAGTTTTCAATTGGAAAGTGTTCTTCAAAAAAATGAGAAACTGGTTGGACGAGCTTGGAATAGGTATCAAACAACAAGTTGTTAACTTGAAGGTAATCATCTGCAAACTCGGAAGCCATAATGGTTGGTTCGCGCAAAAAACGGTATTCTCCGTTTTCTTTTTGATCAAAAAAAACATAGCGCGAAGACTTTTCTAATGGAGAACCGCCTAATCGTGCATCTTCCAATACTTTAGTGGCAATATTGCTTACATCTTCAATGGCAACATGCGCCCCCCCTAACTCTCCAACCGAATCATCTCCAAAACCATCTAACACACGCGCATAAAAGGTATCGGCCTTTTTGGTGGCTACTAAGGCATCCATTCCAGTGCCAATTTCTCTTTCTACAATATCTTGAAAATCCAAATCCGGGTTTTGAATAAACTCATCCAATAACAATCTGCGCAAGCCCTTGGCACTACGCGAATATCGTGAAAATAAAGCGCCTTTAACGGCTTCTGGCAGGTTTTTGAGCACAAAAATAGGCTTGTCTATATTTGAACAAAAACGCAACAAGATTTTTTTTTCGGATTCAGAAAAAGATTCTACCATGGTATCTAAAAAAACTTTCTAAAAAAACCATTAAAAGCACAACCCAATTCAAGATGTCTACATAACCTTTTTGGTTTTTTAAGCGTTCTATTCCCCGAATACCTATACTATGCAGTACCCACAAGCCGTACAGTTTTTGGACTCCTTAGAAAACAAGGGAATTAAACTGGGCTTAGAGCGCATGCAGGCGATTATGCGCGCCCTGGGAAACCCACACCAACAGGTTAACTCTATTTTAGTGGGCGGCACTAATGGAAAAGGAAGCACAACTGCTTTTTTGAACCAGTTGCTCTTGAAAAACCAGTATAACGTGGGATTGTATACCAGCCCCCATTTGACGCGGTATAATGAGCGAATTTTAGTAAATAACAAGCCGATTAGCAATCAAGCATTTGCCAAACAAGTAGCAACATTAAAAGAAAGGATTGAACAAGAAGCACTGGAAGTAATGCATTTTGAGTTTTTGACTGCTTTGGCATTAAACTGGTTTTGCCAACAAAAAGTAGATATCGCTATTGTAGAGGTTGGATTGGGGGGAAGATTAGATGCTACTAATATTGTTTCCCCGATTGCAAGTGCTATTACCAATATTGGATTGGAACACCAAGAATGGTTGGGAAATTCCTTGCGTGAAATTGCTTTGGAAAAAGCAGGCATTATCAAAGAACAAGCCCCGATTATTTGTACGGAAACCAATTCAGAACTGAATAAAATATTTCAAGATATTGCGAATGGAAAAAAAGCGCCTTTTTATTGTTTGGAAAAAGATTTTAGTGTTGAAACACCAGTAGTTTCCTTGAAAAAAACCAGTATGAACTTTAAAGGACTTGGATTGGAGTTGGGTGGAATGGAATTGGGATTAAGGGGAAGGCACCAAGCAACCAATGCTGGCCTTGCTCTTGCCACCCTACAAGTACTCAAAAAACAAAACAAAATCCGCTTAACCAAAGCAAGCATTTCAAAAGCACTCAAAAAAACAACTTGGCCAGGACGCTTTCAGATTTTGGGCAACAAACCAGTGGTAATAGTGGATGTGTGTCATAATCCAAGCGGGTGTAAAGCACTAGCAGAAACCCTGGAAAGCGCATTACACAACCAAAAAATAACCTTGGTTTTTGGGAGTGCAACGGATAAAAACAGTTTTGCTATGCTCCAAGCACTCGCGCCATTTGTTAACAAGCTAGTGTTATGCCAATCCACACAAAGAGGAACACTGGTAGAAGAACTAAATAGTATTGCCAAAAAATTGTTTCCCAGTTTTAAAATATCCAGTATCGCTGATGTGAATGCCGCGGTTAAAAAAACCATTCAAAAAGCAAGCCCCCAAGAAACCATTCTGATTTGTGGCAGTATTTTTGTGGTTCGAGAAGCCATACCATTTCTCAAAAAGAAGGACCTACAAAAAAAATAGAATTTGTTTCTTTCGAATCAAACCTTAAAAATTGTTTGGGATATTATTCCAAAAAAGAGGCCATTTATGACATCGCTCAGAATCAAATTGTTTTTTGTGCTCTTATTCAGTTGCCTAGTCTTGATTGGATCGCAAATCAACTTTTCTCAGGTGTTAGGTGCGAATAACCAGTTTTTCACGTTATTCCAGTTTTTTGGACCCATTGCGGGAAGCATCCTAGGCCCTATTGTGGGGGCCGGCTCGGTATTATTGGCTGAAATCGCCAATTTTTTGATGGTTGGAAAAGAAGTGAGTCTCATTAATCTAGCACGATTGGCCCCAATGCTAGTAGCGGCCTATTATTTTGGGGTTTCCAAGCGAAAAGACTGGAGCATTATAGTGCCAGTCTTTGCGATGGCGCTTTTTATGCTTCATCCAGTAGGAAGCCAGGCATGGATGTATGCCTTGTATTGGCTGATTCCTATTGGAGTTCGAGTATTCGCCCCAAATCGCTTGTTTTTCAAGAGCCTGGGCGCTACCTTTATGGCCCATTCGGTTGGAAGCGTGATTTGGTTGTATGCGCTTCCCAGTACGCCAGAGTTATGGCTCTTGCTAATTCCAATTGTGGCCCTTGAAAGGTGCTTGTTTGCATTGGGAATCAGTGGAAGTTATTTGGCGATTAATACCTTGCTTCACAAACTAGAGAATAGGTTGCCCAAGGGCATTATCCACATTAACCCAAAATATGACCTAACAAAAATGTTTTCCTTTAAAACGTAAAAAGGTGAAAAAATGGATTCAAAAATGAAAAAAATTATTTCCACGAGCACATTTTTAGTCCAACCAGGCGAATTCTGGTATGTAAAGGTTTCCAAATTTCCAGACTCAAAAAAACATTTTATGATTTCGCAGGATTCAGACGAAATAACCGTTCTGACCAAGAAAGAAAATGTCCAAGAACTGGAAATAATTAAAAAAAACCCACAAGACTGGAAACTCATTGCACTAAACCTTTCGGCACCGTTCACGGCTGGATTTTTGGCAATCGTGACAAGCGCCATCGCCAAGGAAAAAACAAACTCCTTGATTGTTTCCACCTATTCAAAGGATTATGTAATCGCCCGAAAAGAGCACCTAAACAAGGTCGTAAAAGCATTAAAAAAATTGGGACTTAAGGAAGCAAAATAATATGTCTGAACAAAAAAAACAAAAGCAACATTCCATGCATTTGAATGCACTCCAACAATTTGATCCAGAAGCATACCAATGGATTATAAAAGAACAAGAACGACAAATGCATGGAATAGAATTAATTCCCAGTGAAAATTTAGTATCCCAAAGTGTGCTAGAGGCAATGGGAACCGTCCTCTCCAACAAATACTCGGAAGGATATCCTTCCAAACGATATTATGGGGGAAATGAATTTATTGATGAAATTGAAAATCTTGCCATTGAACGCGCCAAAAAATTGTTTGACGCCAAACACGCCAATGTACAACCGCTTTCTGGAAGCCCGGCTAATATGGCGGCTTTTTTTGCAGCATTAGAACCGGGCGATAAGTTTTTTGGATTAAAACTAACCGAAGGCGGTCACTTAACACACGGCCATCCCGTAAACTTTTCAGGAAAATTATTTAATGCGGTTCAATATACCTTAAATCCTAAAACCGAATTATTGGATTATGATGCCATTCAAAAACTAGCGGAAAAAGAAAAACCAAAACTAATTCTATCAGGGTATACCGCGTATCCGCGCGCGATTGATTTTAAGCGGTTTAGAGAAATTTGTGATTCTGTGGGGGCTGTTTGTATGGCGGATATTGCGCACATTGCTGGATTGTGTGCGGCTGGCGTGCATGAAAATCCAGTTCCATATTTTGATATTGTAACCACTACCACGCACAAAACGCTTAGGGGACCGCGCGGAGCGGTTATTTTTTGTACGGAAGAATGGAAAGAAAAAATTGACAAAGCAGTTTTTCCTGGTTTGCAAGGCGGACCGCACGAACACATTACCGCTGCCAAAGCAGTTGCTTTCAAAGAAGCATTACAACCAAGCTTCAAAGAATATGCTCAACAAATTGTAAAAAATGCCAAGGCAATGGCAGAAGAACTAATGCAAAACGGATTGCGCTTGGTTAGTGGGGGGACAGATTATTATTTAATGCTCGTGGATACTATGAAAAGCAAAAATCTTCCAGGAAAAGAAGCAGAACAGGCCTTAGAAAAAGCTGGAATTTATTGTAATCGAAACACGATTCCGTTTGATACGAGAAAACCATGGGACCCCAGCGGAATCAGGATTGGAACCCCCGCCATAACCACTCGGGGCATGAAAGAAAGCGAAATGAAAGAAATTGCACGATTTATAGTAAAAGCCTTGGATCATGCAAAAGACGATAGTGAATTGAAAAAAATAAAAGCAGGCGTACAAGAATTTTGCAAAGAATTCGCGTTTTATGATTAACTTCCATAGGTGTTTTGTATGAAAAAAGGTTTTCTAATTGTATTTATTGCATTGCTTGTTGTTTTGAATGGATGCGTGCAAAACACGCCAACAAGTGAACTAAAAATTGGGGGGCTTTTTCCGTTAACGGGGTATGCTGCTTTTGCAGGAGAAGCGGCAAAAGAAGGATTTCTCTTAGCCATTGAAGACTCTGGACTTGAAGTAGAATATATTATAGAAGATTTTCACTCAGATTTGCAAACAACGGTAACTGCCGGACACAAATTGATTGAGGTGGATAATGTGCCGGTTATTATTGGCCCTGTTTGGGCGGAGTTTAGTGAAGTAGTAGCACCCATTTCAGCAGAAAAAAAAGTCTTGTTTATTTCGCCATGGATGGGTGGCGAACAGCCTTGGCGGGAATCTGACTATTTTTTCAGTGCTACTCCAAGCGAGCGTTCCCAAATAAAAAAAGCCGTACAGTATATGAAAAAAAACGCAGTTGAAAAAATTGTTTTAGTATATTCCAATAATTCATGGTCTTTAGGGCATATTGAAATTCTTAAGAATGAACTGGAAAAAAGTGGCGGGATAAATACATTAAAGGAATTCCAGCTCAATGATGGCAGCACTGATTTTAGAACCGAAATATTGCAAATAAAAGAACTAAACCCGGATGTTATTTATACAGTAATTGCAACGGATAACGGACAGATTCTATTTAACAGGCAATTATTTGAGCTAGGCGTTTTACAGCAAATGTATGTTCCTTTTTCTCGTGCAGAAAGTGAGGTTTTTTTGGAACAAGCAGGAACTCTCGCAGACGGTATTATTTATGCCGCGCCCAAGCAACGCGAAAAAATGCAAGAATTCAGTGAACGATTTGAAGCACGATTTGGAAAAAAACCGAGCGCCATTAGTGCCGCTACAACCTATGACATGACCGCGCTTGTTTTAAACGCCGTTAAAGAAGGAAACAAAACCACGGAAGAGATTCGAGCGTTTCTTTTAAAAGTGGAGAATTATGAGGGATATTCTAATATTATAACCTTCAATGAAGCGGGCCAGGTGGCTTCTGAAGATGTGATAATAAAAGAAATTAGCGGAAACAATCCGATTATACTAGAAAACTAAGCCAGTTTTTCTTTAATGGCCGCTTGTGCTGCTGCCAGCCGTGCAATGGGAACGCGATACGGCGAACAAGAAACATTATCCAATCCTAGTTTGTGACAAAATTCTACTGAACGGGGATCGCCCCCGTGTTCTCCACAAATACCAATTTCAATTTCGGGGTTGGATTCTCGTGCTTTTTCAACCGCGATTTGCATTAAAGCTCCCACCCCGATTTCATCAATGGAAACAAAAGGATCCCAATCAAACACTTTCTTGTCTTTGTAGGCAGCAATGAACTTTCCAGTATCATCTCGTGAAAAACCCAGAGTAGTTTGGGTTAGATCATTGGTTCCAAATGAAAAAAAATCGGATTTTTTCGCTAGTTTATCTGCAATTAATGCACTGCGTGGAACCTCGATCATACACCCTATTTTATAATCCACGCTTTCTTTTGGATCTAATTTTAGTGCAATCTTTTTTACTAATTCCAAGATTATATCAAATTCTTTTTCAAATGCCACCAACGGAATTTCGATTTCGGGAGTTGCTTTAATGCCATTTCGCTGGGCATTTAGAGCGGCTTCAAAAACCGCTCTAATCTGCATTTTGGTTATTTCCGGAAAAACAACTCCTAATCTACAACCTCTAAACCCAAGCATGGGATTAAACTCTTTCAAACTATTATTAATTTTTCGAACAAATTCAATGGAAACATTCATTTCACTTGCCAATGCCTGCATTTCTTCTTTTGTTTTGGGTAAAAATTCGTGTAAAGGCGGATCCAATAATCGGATGGTGACTGGCAAGCCATTCATGACCTCAAACAATCCTTCAAAATCTTTTCGTTGAAAAGGCAATAGCTTTTCCAAGGCTTTTTTTCTTTTTTCAGGCGAATCCGCCATAATCATTTGTCGCATAATGGGCAGCCTGTCTTTATCAAAAAACATGTGTTCGGTTCTACACAATCCAATTCCTTCTGCTCCAAAATTCTTGGCAACGCTAGCATCTTTGGGGGTATCGGCATTGGTTCGCACTTCTAGTTTTCGAAAAAAATCCGCCCAATCCATTAAAGTAGCAAAATCGCCCGAAAGAGATGGCGCTTCAACATCCAGTTTTCCCAAAAAAACTTCTCCCATACCCCCATCCAATGAAAGCCATTCTCCTGCTTTAACCGTAACAGAATCGCCATTAGACTGCACGAAAAAAGAACCATTTTCTTCATTAATTACAATGGCGTCACAACCCGAAACGCAAGGCTTTCCCATTCCACGCGCTACAACCGCCGCGTGAGATGTTAAACCACCCGTACTGGTTAGGATTCCTTTTGCAATACTAATGCCCTCAATATCCTCCGGAGAAGTTTCGGGTCGCACCAAAATCAATGGAGTAGAAGGGTCTTTTTCACTTTCATGCAAGGCTTCTTGGGCCGAAAAAACCACTTTTCCAATTGCAGCACCCGGAGAAGCCGCTAAACCAGTTGCCAATAATTGAGCACTCTTTTTAGCTGCTGGTTTTAATTGCTTGTGCAAGACATGGTTTAGCTGATTAGCATCTATTTGTAGAACGGCTTCTTCTTTGGAAATCAATTTTTCTTTTACCATATCAATAGCAATTTTTATGGCTGCTTGTGCGGTTCTCTTTCCGGTTCTGGTTTGCAATAAAAACAATTTTCCATTTTCAATCGTGAATTCAAAATCCTGCATTTCTTTATAATGTTTTTCCAATAAAACTGCGATTCTTTTTAGGCGTTCAAAAAGCTCAAGATTAAACTTTTCCAATTCCACGATTGGTTGCGGCGTTCTAACTCCCGCCACCACATCTTCTCCTTGCGCGTTTACTAAAAATTCTCCGTACAATCCTTTTTCTCCCGTACTGGGATTGCGTGAAAACGCAACGCCCGTTGCAGAGTGCTCTCCTTTGTTTCCAAAAACCATGGCTTGAATGGTTACCCCGGTTCCAGCACCTTCTTGCAAATTGTGAATGCGACGATACGCAATAGCTCTATCAGCATTCCAGGAATCGAATACCGCGTTAATGGCTAAGCGCAATTGTTCCCAAATATCTTGGGGAAATTCTTTTTTGGTTTTTTCTTTCACTAATTTTTTGTAGTGTAATACCAATTCTTTCAAATCACCTTCCTCTAATTCGGTATCAAATTCGGTTCCTTTTTTTTGCTTGGCTTTTGTTAAAAGACCTTCAAAAAGAGCACTATCGATTCCCAACACAACATCCCCGAACATTTGAATAAGTCTTCGATAACTATCCCAAGCCATTCGCGGATTATTGGTTTTTTGGGCCAGCCCTTTTACAGTAGCATCATTCAAACCAAGATTCAAAATGGTTTCCATCATGCCCGGCATGGAAATAAAAGAACCGCTTCTCACCGAAACCAATAGGGGATTTTCGGTATCGCCTAGTTTTCGATTTATTTCTTTTTCCAATTCAACAATCTTTTGCTTGACTTGTTTTTCCAAATCAGCCGGCCATTTTTTCTTATTCGAAAGATAGCTTCTACAGGCATTGGTTGAAATTGTAAAAGCCGGGGGAACAGGCAAGCCAATGCGCGTCATTTCCACTAATTGGGCGCCTTTGTTTCCCAACAACAAAACACTTTCTTCTAATGATTTATTGTTTTCGCGAAAAGACCATACTAATTGCTCAGTCAAATAAAATTCCTCCAAATAAAATCGGTTTTTACCAAAAAAAAAACCGAAAAAAAAGTTATTTTTTTGTTCCCTGTTTTAAAGCATATAAAGCATACTTTCAAAGCCCAATAAAAAACAATCGCCCTTCATTTCCCCTAAAATAGACAATTGTCGCCAAAAGCCCCTAAAAAAACAAAAAAAACCCAAAAAATCCCTTCAAAACAAAAGAATAACCGGCATTTGTCGAATTATTGAAAGAGAAGAATAAAGCCTTTTAAAAGCCCGTGCAAACGCAAGAAAAGTATGCAAGAAGCCGGAATAGTGGGCTATGGTTTTTTTGTACCCAGACTACGCATTACCATTGAAGAAATTGCTAAAACTTGGAAAAAAGACGGCAAAAAGACTAGTGCTGGTTTGGGCTTACAAGAAAAAGCAGTGGCTGCCTGGGACGAAGATACCGCCACAATTAGTGTAGAAGCAGCTCGAATGGCATTGGAAACTGCAAAATTGGACAGCCAAAAAATAGGGGCTATTTTTGTGGGAAGCGAAAGCCATCCATACGCTGTAAAACCAACCGCTACAATAGTAGGCGATGCGATTAATGCCGGACCTGCTTTTATGGCAGCAGATTTAGAATTTGCGTGCAAAGCAGGAACAGCCGGAATACAAGTGTGCATGGGACTCGTAAAAAGTGACATGATAAACTATGGTTTGAGTGTGGGAGCCGATACTGCCCAAGGAAAACCAAACGATGCCCTGGAATTTACTGCCGGAAGCGGTGGAGCCGGTTTTATTGTGGGAAAAGAAAAAAACGAAATAATCGCGACCTTGGATGAAACTTTTTCATTTACCACCGACACCCCGGATTTTTGGAGAAGACAACACGCAGAATTTCCCAGACACGCCGGAAGGTTTACAGGAGAACCCGCTTATTTTAGACATGTGTTTGGCGCGACCCACGCAATTCTCGAAAAAACAGGATTAAAACCAACAGAATTCAGCCACGTTATTTTTCACCAGCCAAATGGAAAGTTTCCTCGCATTGCGGCTAAAAAACTCGGTTTTACAGAAGCACAATTAAAACAAGGGCTAATAACGCCCTTAATTGGAAACACCTATTCCGGTTCTACTATGATAGGATTGGCATCCGTATTAGATATTGCCAAACCAGGAGAAAAGATTTTAGCGGTTAGTTATGGTAGTGGAGCCGGAAGCGATGCATTTGTTTTAACAACAACCAAAAACAGTTCAACAAAACGCGCGCCCATATCGGTTTTAGAAATGATACAAGAAAAAGAATACATTAGTTATTCAGAATACGCAAAACACCGAAAAAAACTGAAGAGTTTATAAAAAAACTAAATGGAAGGAAAAAAAATGTTTGGAAAAAAGAAAACAACAAAAAAAACGGGAAAAAAAAATAAAAAAACAAACCAGGAAATAGCTGCTGTATCAAGGTATGTCAACTCCAAACTAGGAAGATTATCAATGGAAGGACTTGAAGCAATTGGAAGGGAGTTAGGCAGTAAAAATTTAAATACTAGTAAAAGGGCGGCAAACAAAATAAAAGAAATTACTGGAACATTTATTCAAACAATACGGTGGCTCGAAGAAAATGGATATCCACAAAGAGCAAACAGGGTAAGAGAAAAGTTTGAACTTTGTTGTACCCTGATTGGAATAAAATTTGAAGGTGCGAAGAGCAATAGGATAATAATAGACCCAAATAAATTCAAGCGAAAGGGAAAACCATGAGAAGCGTTAGTATTATTGGAGCTGGCCAAACGGCTTTTGGAGAACACTGGAATGAAAGCTTTAGAGACCTCATTGGAAAAGCAGGTTTAATGGCCTTAGAATCCAGTGGTATTGAAGGCAAAACCATTCAAGCCATTTATGGCGGCACCATGGCATCCGGAAGGTTTGTAGGACAAGAACACATTGGCGCTTTGATTGCAGATGAATTAGGATTGACTCCCTTGCCGGCTACGCGATTAGAGGCTGCGTGTGCTTCGGGTGGCGTTGCTTTGCGAAACGCGTACATTTCAGTGGCAAGTGGATTGTACGATGTAGTCGCGGTTGGTGGCGTGGAAAAAATGACAGAAATTTCAGTTGAAGAAGCAGGCTTTGCATTAGGGGGGGCTGGAGACCAAGAAACCGAATTATTTCACGGCGCAACCTTTCCGGCCTTGTATGCGTTGCTGGCCAGAAAGCACATGGAAGCGTTTGGAACCACAGAAGAACAAATGGCACAAGTAGCGGTAAAAAACCATTATAATGCCATGTTTAATCCCAATGCCCAATTTCACCGCGAGATTACAATACAAGATGTTATGAACTCGGGCTATGTGGCTTCTCCCTTAAAATTATTAGATTGTTCTCCGATTAGCGATGGCGCAGCCACGGTTATTTTGTGCGAAACCAGCAAAGCCAAAAAAATCAGTGAAAATGCCATTGAAATATTGGCAAGCACCCAAGCATCCGATTCACTGGCTTTAACGGGAAGAAAGAGTTTAACAGAATTAATGGCAACAAAAGTAGCCGCCAAACTAGACTTTGAAGAAGCCCACCTCAAACCAAGCGATATTGATTTGGCAGAGGTACATGATTGTTTTACAATTGCAGAAATTCTTGCCATAGAAGATCTTGGTTTTTTTAAAAAAGGAGATGGGGGAAAAGCAACTGAAAAAGGCAAAACAAGTTTGAAAGGAGAAATTCCAATCAATCCTTCTGGCGGATTAAAGGCTTGCGGCCATCCCGTGGGGGCGACTGGAATCAAACAAGCAGTAGAAATGTTTTTTCAATTAAATGGATTGGCCAAAGAAAGACAAGTAAAAGATGCTAAAATTGGTTTAACCCATAATGTGGGTGGTAGCGGTGCAACTGCGGTCGTGCACATTTTCAAAAAAGCACAGGTGAAATAAAATGGCAGATAATGCAATTGCAATTCATTGGAGACGGTATCCGGAGCGGTACTTATTACGCGGTTGTCATTGTGAAACCTGTAAAACCGATTTTTTTCCAGGCCGATTGTTTTGTCCGAATTGCAGGCGAAAAGGAAAAATGGTTTCAAAAGAAATGCCGCGCACTGGAAAAATCGTTTCTTTCACAGAGGTATTTGTAGGACCGATTGGATTCCAGCACGAAACCCCATACTTTTTAGCGTTAATTGACTTGGGAAACAAGTGCATGATTTTAAGCCAGATCGTGGATTCACCAAAAGAAAAAATCAAGACCGGGGCCCAAGTAAAAAAAGTGTTCCGCAAAATCCAAGACACCGACCACGAAGGCGCGATTGCCTACGGTTACAAGTTCAAAGTAAGTTAATATTGCTACATAACTTTTTGTTCTTAAAAAAATTTGTTATCTTAGTTGATAGTGATTTTATGGCATACGGAGAAGGATTTGGAAAAGTAATCTTGTTTGGCGAACACTTTGTGGTTTCCGGAAACCACGCAATAGTGTGCGGTATCAATTCAAAAACCACTGCAATCGTAGAAGCAATTGAAGGAGAAAATTATGAATTAGTGGATAAACGCCCGGAAACACCCGGTTACAAACAAGAAAAATTTGAACAGCAAAAAGAATCCTTACAATATATTTTCAAAGCCATGCAAATTAACCCAAAAGAAACCCCTATTCGAATTACCTTGACAGGGGATTTGTTAGCTGCTAGTGGGGTGGGGGCCAGTGCCGCGAGTTGTGCCGCCATTGCACGCGCCCTAAACGAGCATTTCAAAAAAGGATTAAACAATGATCAGATTAATGAGGTTGCGTTTCAAGGGGAATTGGGGTACCATGGAAAACCATCCGGAATTGATAATACAGCTGCCACGTTTGGCGGATTATTGTGGTATCAGCGCGGAAATCCCCCCACTTTTGAAAAAATGAAGAGCGCTGGTCCAGTAGAAATTGTAATGGGAAACACTGGAGTCGTGGGGGATACTAAAAAATTGGTGTTGGGCGTACAAGAACGAAAAGAAAAAGAACCAGCAAAATACAATCCATTATTTGAAGAAGCAGAACAAATTGCACTAAAAGCAAAAGAAGCATTTGCCAATGGAAATATTGAAGAATTGGGAACACTAATGAACCGCAATCACGAATTGTTACAAGAAATTGGTGTATCGCATCCAAAGTTAGAAGAATTGATTGCAATTGCACGCGAAAACGGCGCAATCGGCGCTAAAATGACGGGTGGCGGTGGCGGAGGGTATATGATTGCATTAACGCCAGGAGCAGCATTACAAGAAAAAGTGGCAAAAGCAATGCAAGAAAAAGGATTCACAACCGTTCAAACCACGGTTGGATAATGTTTTATAGCAGAAACGGTTTTTTGTTGTATGCCCTCTAAAACGGTCCGAAAAAGACAATTAGCTCGAAAAATCGCCCAAGCAATGGGAACAAGCAACAAACGACCGCTTGTAGAGGCAAGCCATCCAATGATTCAAGCACGCTTTCATCCCCACTCACACCAAGGACCAAAAAAAGGCTATCCCCTCTATCATATTGAACACGAGTTATCCAAATTGCCAAGAGAAAACGTGGCTAGTTTTGTAAACATTCCGGCGGTAATTGGACAATTGCAACGTCTTCCACCCATTACTCGATTGTTAAAGCGCTATCCAAGTCTGGCAAGGGGATTCGAAAAAACCGTATGGGAGGCTATTCGAGAAAGGGGAATCAAAGGAAGCAAATTTTGGGCAACTGCTCCAAAAGCATACATTGATACTATTGCTAAGGCGGGAAAAGGAAATCCCAATCTCATGAACGATCGAGTCGGAAGGATTACAAAACGATTTTTTGGAAATCAAATAAAACCCAGAACCATTTTGGATATTGGAACGTTTGCAGGCGGAACTATTGTTGGTGCGGTAAAAGGATTAAGTCCCGAGCAAAGAAAACAATTGAAAGTGGTTTTAGTGGATATAAACGAACGAGTGGTGCGAGAACATGCGGTTCCCCAACTAGTGGGATTGGGAATTCCAAAGCGAAACATTCTAGTGCTGCCCGCCAGCTTTTATAGTGCGGCAGTTGCATTCAAACAAATGAGAAGACCCTTTCATTAAAAAGGACAGCAACGATACACCAAACAATTCTTGGATTTAATCGGAAAAGTAGATATGATTACTGCCGGCGCTTCCACCATCAACTTTGCAAATGATTTATCCCCCTTATTAAGAAGCGTGCGACGCCTACTAAAACCAAAAGGAGTATTTGTGGATTGGGAATGGGGTAGTGCAGAAGCCACCAGCCCAACAGTTAAAGTGCCAGAGCTAAAAAGAACAGTAATTGCCCGTGCTGAAGGAAGACCAGTAACCATATTTGATGCATATGTTTCGTTCCTGAATTTTTGGATGGGACCACGCTATTTTGATTATCCAGAACACGTTAAACAAAAACTATGGCGAGATATTGAAAACTCAAAGGAATTTAATTTTTTTACGTGGTGCCGAAAAAACAGGGATTGGATGGAAAGAGAAAGAGAAGACCAACCACGCCTTTTGAATGTAGCGGGCTATCGAAATCGAGCGTATCGAGAAGGAAAAGCCATGGCAGAAGGTGCTCGACAATACGGTTTTAACACTGACGGAGCAGAATATCCTTTTGCCAAACCAGGAGAAAAAGACACTGGAAATGTGAACTGGATGGTAGTGGCACAAAAAGAATAAAAAAATCAGAAACCCAAATATACAAGGGATAAAATGCTGAAAACTAGTGGTAGCGGAACCGGACCAAAAAGAGCCGGACAACAAGGGCGAAAAAGAACCGATTTTAGAACTGGAACTGCAAGAAAGTATGCTACGGTTGTTCACGCAAAAGGACCCGCGATTTATCGACGAACAGATGTCTATAATACAATAGCACGCATGATGGGCGTAAAACGCGGACAATTAGGGGTAAAACTAGTTGATTTGGGGTCTGGAAGGGGATTGGTTGGAAGTAAAGTAGCTGCAGCTCTAAGAAAAAGAGGCGCCAGTGTGATTCCCAGTTTTATTGATCTTTCTCCGGGCGCTTTAAGCGAAGTGGCCAGAGGGCCCCTTAGAGCAACCCATGCCGCAGATTTAAGGAGAACCCTTCGATGGGAAAACACGTATACCCATGCGGTTTCGCGTTTTGCGGTTAAAAACGTTCCGCAAAAAGAACAAATGATAATCCTACGCGAAACCAATCGTATCATGAAACGTGGCGGGGTGTTTGTGCTAATGGATATGGTTTCACCAGAAGGATTACAAGAATTCCAAAATGCAGAACGCATTGCCAAAAACCACGCAACAGGAGACTTTTTTACTAGAAACAATGTACCCACTGAAAAAGGATGGAGAAAAATGATGCAACAGGCCGGTTTTAACGTGACGGAAGTAGAAATGACGACTTCTAAAGTAAATACAAGAGATTGGGTAAAAAGCAACCAAATGCCGGCCGGAAAAGTAAGAGAATATGTTCAAGCACTAGAAAGATTACTCGAAAGATTTCCCGATGCACGAAGAGCATACCAAATCAAAAAAGTGGGTGGAGACCACTATGAGATAACCTATCCAGTAATGATCATGAAAGCAGTTAAACCATAACATAAAAACTGATTTTTAATATTAACCAAATTAAGAGGCAAGCTATGAAAGAAAAAAAATTACCCACTCAAGAAATTGAAAAAGCAGTTAAAGAGCGGGAAAGCAAAACGGAGTTTAAAAGCCACGATTTTTTACATGCAAAAAGAGTGGCAATCGGAGCCAAATGGTTTGCAAAGCAATTAGGAATGAGTTCGCACGAACAAGAACGCGCGTACATTGCGGGATTAGTTCATGATTTAGGCAGGCCTAAAACCGAAAAAAAAGATCATACAGAAAGTTCAATCCTCCTTTCAAAAAAGCTACTAAAAAAATTCTCATTGGCAGAAGAAGATCAAAGAAAAATTGTTGAATTAGTTGCAATGCACCTCAAAGGAGAACAGAACATGCAAAAACAAGTGGTTTTTTTGGCGGATAAAATCTTAGAACAAATGGGGGCCCAAGTAGTATTTCGAAGAGCGCTCTTTGTACAAGAAGTAGATGATTATAAAGACTGGAATGCAATAGACGCAATGGAATACCAACACTCGGTTCGCATCAAAAAATTCAATCCAAGCGTTTTTCAGGAAAAATTCAGGAAATTAACGGAATACCAGTTTGCATGGTCTAAAGAATCCCTAGAAGCAACCCAAAAAAAAGAGCCCTGGTTACTAGAATTGATTGAGCATTGCACGGAAAACGTTCAAAAAAAAGGAAAAACAATCAATGAAATTATAAAAAGTTTTAATCCCACTTATAGCAAGGGCAAAAAATACAAAAAAGAAGCCCTCTTATACATAACTGGAAAGAAGTTTAAATTATTTGAGAGGTTGATAAAAAAATGAAAGCAACAGCACAAGCACACTCGAATATCGCGTTAACCAAGTATTGGGGAAAACGCGACAAAAAATGGATGCTACCCAATAATGGTAGCACGTCCATGACCTTGGACAAATTCTATACTCAAACCACAGTAGAGTTTGATGAAAAATATGGGACGGATGAAATTATTTTGAATGGAGAGAAAATGGCTGCGGACAGTAAAGAAGGAAAAGAAATCCGTGAACACTTGGATTTAATTCGAGAAATGGCGGGCATTTCCACTAAGACAAAAGTTTCAAGCAATAATAATTTTCCAACTGCAGCAGGCTTAGCAAGCAGTGCTTCCGGATTGGCTGCTTTAAGCATGGCGGGAGCAAAAGCTGCAGGATTAAACCTAGATAAAAAAGAATTATCCATTCTTTCCAGGAGGGGCTCTGGTTCTGCTTCTAGGAGTATTGAAGGCGGTTTTGTACAATGGTTAAGAGGAGAAGACTCTGAAGGAAAAGATTCTTTTGCAGAGCAAATTTTAAAGCCGGAAGCATGGTCCGAATTCAGAATGATTGTAAATATTGTGGGAACCCAGCAAAAAAAATGGAAAAGCCGGGCTGGAATGGCTCAAACAGTCGCTACGTGCCCGTATTATCCTATGTGGAAAGAAACCGCGCAAAACGATTCCGAACAAATGACTGAATTTATCAAACAAAAAGACTTCACTAAAGTAGGGGAACTAGCAGAATTTAATGCCCTCAAAATGCACGCGACTATGATTACCACGCAGCCCATGATACTGTATTGGCAACCCACTACAGTGGAAATCATGCATAACATTGCCTTGTGGCGAGAAGAAGGGCTGGAAAGTTATTTCACAATGGATGCTGGGCCCCAAGTAAAAGTAATGTGTTTGGCAAAAGACGAATCCGAATTGATAAAGCGATTGCATGAAATAAAAGGAATTCAAAAAATTGAAGTGTGCAAACCAGGGCCAGCAGCAAAAATAATTGAAGAGCACTTGTTTTAGGAGGTAAAAAAATGACTATTCAAACAGAAGCACCCGGAAAACTAATGCTGGCGGGAGAATGGGCCTGTTTAGAACTGGGAATTCCTGGCATTGTCATGGCAATTGACAAAAAAGTACAAGTTAAATTAGAACCCAGTGAAATCATCTCGGTTTTTGCACCAGATTTGAAACTCGAAAAAAAAGAAGCCGTTTTTGATGGGGAAAAACTCCAGTGGAAAAGTGCTTTGCGTGAAGAAGAAAAAGAAAAATTGTTAATGGCCCAATATGCGATTACAACAGCACTGCAATATTTAAAAGCAAAAGAAAAAAAGATTCAGAAGTTTAGTATTTCTACTAGCTCGGAAGAATCATTTGTACAATTACCGGATGGTTCCACTAAAACACTCGGATTTGGTAGTAGCGGGGCGGCAGTGGTTGCTATTGTAAAAGCCATTTTAAGCTTGCATGAAACTGAAATCAAAAGCAAACAAGGAGTGGAACTTGTATTCAAACTTGCCTGCATGGCTCACTTTGAAGCCCAAGGAAAAGTAGGAAGCAGTGTGGATATTGCCGCTTCTACTGTAGAGGGAATTGTTTTGTACAAGCGATTTGATCCCAAATGGTTGCAAGAACAATTCAATTCAGGAAAAAACATTGCAGAAATTGCTGATTCTGATTGGCCAAGCCTGCATTTGGACTCGCTAGAAATACCCCCAGACTTTCAATTACTTATTGGATATACTGGTCCAGATACCAGCACCAAAGTAATGATTAAAAAAGTACACGCGTGTAAAGAAGAGCAAAAAGAAGCATACTGGAAAACAATGAATGAAATCAAACAAATTGTAGAAGAATTGGTTCCGGCCATGCAAAACAACGAAAAAGAAAAGATTATTGCACAATTACAAAAAAACCGAAGAGCCTTACAGGAACTAGCACACATCTCTGGCATAGAATTAGAAACATCCGCCCTAGCTAAACTAGCAGATATTGCAGAACAAAACAATGCTGCCGGAAAGTTTTCCGGTGGGGGCGGCGGTGGCGTTGGAATTGGAATTTGTTTTGATTCTCACACCCGTCAAGTGATTGAAGCCGAGTGGAAGAAAGCTGGCATTGAACCCGTACAAGCCAATATTGCCAAAAAAGCCACCCAATAAATGGAAAAAGAGTGTTAGAAATTCCGAAAGATTCTTTCTTTTGGTCTTTTCATTCGTTCTGCAAGGCCCCTAGCCCAAAAGGAGCATAAAAGGAGGAAAAAACACCCCAAAAAGGAAAAAAAGTGTTTGAAATTCTAAAAAAGTCTTTTTATGGTTTTTAATATGGCAAATCCGAAAGTTTTTGCATTTGATGTGGACGGCCCAATCTATGATGGACACCTCCTAGTAGATTTTGCTGCTTATTTAGTGGCGCGAAAACGATTTGATCCAAATGTTCACAAAGAATTTTTACACAACCTAGCAGAATATCGGGCCGGAAAGAGGCCCTACAAACAAGCCGCTCAAGCCGCGGTTGACTTGTTTGGAAAAGGGATTCAAGGCCAATCCACTACCCAGATTTTTGATGACGCCCAAGCGTTTGTTAGAAAGAATAAAAAAAAGTTTTTTCCAAAGAGCATCGAGTTACTTCGCCGCTTGAAAAAACAAGGAAAAAAAATTGCCTTGCTCAGCCTCTCATCCAACGAACTGATTACGGCCATGGGAAAAACGCTCAAGATTCCATTCGATTATTATCAGGGCAGCTGGTTCAAAAGTCGCGGTGGGCACTACACCGGAGAAACCAATGCCAGCAACGCCCACCAATTCAAAAAAGATTTTTTGGCAAGATTAGGAAAACGGTTCAAAGTACCCAAAAACCAAGTTCGTATGGTGGGGGATTCCCTCAGCGACCTCCGCTCAGCCACGGCAGCACGCATACGGTTTGACCCCATGAATCCAGACCGCGAACTGACTAAAGCACTCAACAAACCGCGAAAAAACGTTGGAAAACCCATTTTAACGCGACCACGGAGAGGATAATGCCTAAAAAACCAAAAAGCAGAAAAAGAGTCTTAGAAAAACTAAAAGAGTTTTTCCATGATTTTTTTCACTTTTTCAGGCAATTTTGCTGTTGTCTTGTCCGATGAATTTTAAAGGAATAAACCCCCAAAGTGATTACCATGCCAGACATTGATGCGAAAATAACGGAAAATCGAAAAATAGAGCATTTGGAAACCGTGCGAAACCAAGATGTTAATTATCGAAACAAAAAAACAGGACTGGAAAACGTGCAGTTAGAAGATGTGGAATTGATTTACAAAACCTTGCCAGAAATG